>NZ_JBPEHH010000019.1:0-67428 GCF_054177595.1 Haladaptatus ordinarius
GCGACCGATTCCTGTTACGTGGGGAGACAGGGGCACGAGCGGAGTGGTCGTTGTTTTCGGCGACGCACAATCTGCTGAAACTGTGGCGGTCCGGCCGGGGGCCGGACGGCCACAAAGTGGTGGACGCGATCGCCGGATAACTGAGCCCGGTTCTCTTTTTTTGTCGACGGCCGAATCGATCCGTCGAACCGTGTAAGAGTATCTTCAGCCGACGTCAGGAGGATTGGTGAGGCAAAATTCTTAGACAGGCTCTTCTAAGTGAGAAATAGACGCTCTGTAGTCAGCACGACGTTTGTGACAGAGGTTCTGCAACTCGTCGAGCCGCCTCGATATACGAGGCACACATCCATCAGAGACTTTCGGCGAAATCCCGCACAACCTGATTGAATCGCTCCGGTTCTTCGACGGTAAGGCAGTGTCCACTCTCCTCGAATAGCTCGAACCGAGCCTCGGGCACGAGACCGGGGTTCGCTCGACCACAGGGACTGATCGCCACTTTTCGTCTGCGCCGGCGCACACGAGCATCGGAACGTCGATACCGGGGAGAACATCTCGATAGTCGATGTCCGCTTACTCGTGCCCTGAACACGAATGCGTTATTCGTGCCCGGACACGCGAACCGGTTCGTATGGCTCTTCGAGGTACGCCATATCACCGGACGAGAGGTCGATGTCGAGGGCTTCGACGGCGTCCTCCAGATGTTCGACGCTGGTCGTGCCGACGATGGGGGCGTCCACCCACTCCTTGTGGAAGAGCCACGCCAACCCGATCTGGGCCATCGTGACGCCCTTCTCGGCGGCGAGTTCTTGTACGCGCTCGTTTATTTCCGTGCCACCGCCCTCGGCGTAGGGGTGTTGGTGTGCGTGGTCGTCGGTCTTGCCGCGGGTCGTGTCCTCGAACTCATCGTGCGGTCGCGTGAGAAAGCCCCGGGCGAGCGGGCTCCACGGGATGACGCCGATTTCCTCGCGGTCACAGAGCGGGAGCATCTCGCGTTCTTCCTCGCGGTAGACGAGGTTGTAGTGGTTCTGCATCGTCACGAAGCGGTCGAGTCCGAGTCGGTCGCTGGTGTGGAGTGCGTCCGCGAACTGGCGTGCCCACATCGAACTCGCACCCAGATAGCGCACCTTCTCGCGTCGAACCGCGTCGGAGAGCACCCGCATCGTCGTCGAGATTGGCGTCTCGCCGTCCCAGCGGTGAATCTGGTAGAGGTCGATGGTGTCCATCCCGAGGCGGTCACGGGAGTCGTCGAGTTCCTGTTCGATGGCTTTGCGCGACAGACCGCCCGAGTTCGGGTCGTCGTCGTCCATCTGGAAGTAACACTTCGTGGCGACGACGCTCTCGTCGCGTCGGCCTTCGAGTGCCTTCCCGAGGATGCGCTCGCTCTCGCCGCGCGAGTACATGTTCGCGGTGTCGAAGAAGTTGATGCCGAGGTCGATGGCACGCTCGATGATAGGCATGCTCTCGTCTTCGTCCAGCACCCACTCGCGCCAGTCGCTCGACCCGAAGCTCATACAGCCGAGACAGATCTTGCTGACCTCCATTCCCGTGTCGCCGAGAGTCGTGTACTCCATATCTCGGCTCTCACGTGCGGATAGGAAAAAACTACTCCACGAAGAAATCCATAGTCGAATCATCATCGGGGATTCTGGCGACCGACACGGAACGACCACCGCGAGACGAACTTCATAAGCGACGAGCGGTTTCGACGGGGTTCTCGTCGGCTATCTCGTGTTATCGGTCCGGATATGCGACGGTGGGCCAGGAGTCGGCGTTCGAGACTCGAATAACAGTAAAAGCGGTTCGGAGTACGGCAAACTTGTTCGGTTGTCGATGTATTGTCGACGAGTCACGATAGGAGAGGACAATAGTCTAGTACCAGACTATAGTATTGATTTTTAGGGGAGTAGTTCTATGTCTGACCAAGAAGTGATAGAATGGAAACAAACATCCGGGTACTGCACGTCGACCCCCTCGACGATACAGGCGTAAGTCCGAGTGAACTCGAGGAGGTACCGGAACTCGCCGTGCGTACAGCGAACGACGAGAAAACGGTTCTCGACGAAGTAACGGGGGGGACTGTAGACTGCATCGTTAGCGGCTACGAACTGCCAGACGGAACCGGGGTCACGCTGCTAGAACGAGTTCGTGACCGACACTCAACGCTTCCATTCGTCCCCTGTACTACCTCCAGCGACGAACGAATCGCGAGCGACGCCATCGCGGCAAACGTGTCCGGGTACGTCCCCGACCAGACTGACGGAGACCGGCTCGGCGAACTCATCAAGGTCGTCGAGCGAGCGGTCGCCGACGCCCGCCAACCACGCGAGCGACTCGACCGCTACAAGTCCATCGTGCAGGCGATGGGCGATGGCGTGTACACGCTGAACACGGAGGGAAAGATGACCGCTGTCAACGACACGTTGACCGAGATGTCTGGCTACGACCGAGACGACTCGTCGGCGCGCACGTCTCTTTCCTCCTGGACGATGCAGACGTTCGCCGGGATGACGAACTCATCCGCGACCTCCTCCGGGGTGGAGAGGACGTCGCAAAGCTCCGGTTGACGCTCAACACAGCAGACGGACGAGCCGTCCCCTGTGAAACGCGTATCGGCCTCCTCACACAGGACGACGAGTTTCGAGGGACGGTCGGGGTGCTCTGTAGCATCGCAGACCACGAGCGCATCAAGACGGCACTCCGGGAGGAAAAACGAAAAATCGAAAAACTCCACGAAGTCGCCTCGGAGATGGAAGCATGCCACACGGTCGACGAAATCGCCGCACTGACCGTCGACGCGGCCGAAAGCATCCTCGAATTCGACATCTGCGGCGTCGATATAGTCGAGGACGGCTACTTCGTCCCCAAGGCGACATCGACGGGGATGACCGACGACGGGTACGACGAACTTCGCGTAGACGAAGGCATCGCGGGCCAGACCTACCAGAACCACGAGACGTACGTCGTAGACGACGTGCGCGAGGAAGCGAGTGCCGTTCCGGCGCAGGTCGAGTATCGGTCGCTCCTGAGCGTCCCAATCGGCGAGGAAGGGGTCTTCCAGGCCGGGTCACGGGAAGTCGGTTCGTTCGACGAAGACGAAGCGGAACTGGCCGAACTACTCGTCTCGCACGCCACCGAAGCGCTCCGACGCATCCACTCGCAGACCGCACTCCGCGAGAGCGAAGAGAAGTATCGGACCCTGGTGGAACAGAGTCACGACGCGATCTACATTTACCGAAACGATGCGTTCGTGTTCGTCAACCAGCGTGTGTGCGAACTCAGCGGATTTTCCCGCGAGGAACTGGCGGGGATGGAAATCTGGGAACTGCTCCATCCCGACGACCGCGAACGAGTCAAAGACATCGCGAGAGAGCGACTGGAGGGCGACAGGTCACCCCACTACGAAGCGCGCGTCGTGACGAAAGACGGCACCGTCCGCCACGTGGAGTTCAACGTTCACATCATCACCTACGAGGGGAAGACGGCACAACTCGGGTCTGCTCGCGACGTGACCGAGCGAAAGCAAAGAAAGGAGGACCTCAAGCGCCAAAACGAGCGCCTCGAAGAGTTCGCGAGCGTCGTCTCGCACGACCTTCGCAACCCGCTGAACGTCGCGCAAGGACACCTCCAACTCGCCAGAGAGAACGGCGACCGCCACCACTTCGAGAAGGCAGACGACGCTTTAGGTCGGATGGGGAGCCTCATCGAGGAGTTGTTGACGCTCGCACGACAGGGACTGGTCGTCAGCGAGACGGAGCCAGTCGAACTGTCCGCGGTGGTTCGACAGGCGTGGGCGAACGTCAAAACACAGGAGGGTAGTCTCACCGTCGATTCGCTCGGGACGGTGAACGCAGACCAGGGGCGACTCCTGGAACTGTTCGAGAATCTCTTTCGAAACGCCATCGAGCACGCGGGCAGTGCGGCGACGGTCCACGTCGGCGCTCTCGACACCGACTCCGCCGACGAAACGAGCGGTTCGGCCGAGTCTCTCGGCGGTTTCTACGTCGAAGACGACGGCCCCGACATCCACCCTGACAAACGCGAGGCAGTGTTCGAATACGGACACACGACGGCCGACCGTGGGTCGGGATTGGGACTATCCATCGTCGCCGGCATCGTCGAAGCGCACGGATGGTCGGTGTCGGTTTGTGAGGGCAGTGACGGAGGGGCGTGCTTTCGGATTCGACTGGAGGGACTACACCGACCGAAATCCTTCGACCGTCGGCGCTTCGAGTGGGCTCGACGGAAGTCCGACGGAAGGGGTGGGGTCGTTGTATCCCCGCGGGGCGACGTCGTTCGGGGACTCTGGATAGAACAGCGACGCGAGCAATTGAATCTGCCCCCGACCGACCCCGAGTTCGAACTGGCCGCCTCCGTACAGTCGGATGTCGTGTCGTTCGCAGTATTCGAGCGCGGCGAACAGTGATTCCACGCTTCCGAATCGGGATGGCTTGACGTTCAGCCACCGCGGGTCGAACGGGAGCGATTCGATACTCTCGATGCCGGTTATCGGTGCGTCCCACGAAATTCTGTCGCGGGCGGTGTCGAGGATGGACGACGTCTCGTCGGTGTACGCCGGGTCTTCGATGACCACGTCCGGCAGGCCGTCACGAACGCGCCGGTAGAGGTGGGGGTCCGGCGACTGGCCCACGTCGGTGTCGTCGTACTGCGCTTTCATATCGACGACGCGAACTCGCCCCGTCTCCGCCAGTTTCGAGACGAGTTCGGAGGACCACTCGGACGTCGCATCGAGTTTGAACGACAGTTCGGGGTCGACGTCGAGCCACAACCGCACTCGTTCGGCACTCGGCGGGTCACCCAATCGGGTGCTGACGACGAATCGAACCGGGAGTGCGGTGCGGTCTAACGCGGTCGGAAGGTCGGTGTCGGCCTGCCTGAGTGCGAGGTCCAGCGCCGCGCTCTCGAACCCCCATCGTCGATAGTGCCGGAAGTCCTCACGGGATGGCCCCTGCGGAAAGAGGTCGCGGCCAGCGAGTTGCGCCGAGAACTCGTCGAAGGTGTACTCGCCCGCGAAATTGAACGAGGCGTCCGCCAGCGCGCGCTGGTCGGTTTCCTCGTAGGTCACGTCTTCCCCTCTCCCGGTTTCTCCAGCACCGTGGAGGGCAATCTCGGTCGTGACGCGCGTAAAGTCACTCGACGTTTCGCGTTCGTGTGTCTCGAACTCGCAAGATTCGATTTCGAGTAGGAGGTCTGCAACTGCCTCGTAAAGGGCCATGGGGAGTGAAACGGTGGGGGCGGAGTTAACTGCCGGGGGGTTCTTTTCGACTGGGCGATGGTTTTCGCGGTCGACGAAACTCGGTTCGCCCTGGCGGTACTTCGACCCGCATCGCGGATACCGACGCGGGACGAGAACGGTTCGCAATCACACTGCCGAAATCGGGTCTCGACCGTCATTTCTCTCGCGCGAGCAGGCTTCCGACGAGCGCGTACACTTTTGTCGCTCGGAGTCGTCCCCGGTCCATGACCGTCTGGGTGCTCGGTGACCAACTGACCACGCGAGTAGGGCCGCTCGCAGAACGACCGGACGAACGCGTACTGCTGGTCGAAGCGCACGAGTTCGCACGGCGAATGCCGTACCACCCACAGAAGTTGACGCTGGTATTCAGCGCGATGCGACACTTCCGGGACGAACTCCGAGAGGCGGGACGAGAGGTCGTCTACCGGAAGTCGGAGACGTTTGCCGACGCGCTTTCGGCCCACTTCGCGCAGTTTCCCGACGACGAACTCCGGTTGATGACCCCTGCGAGTCACGGGGGTGGCGAACGACTCGCCGCGCTCGTTTCGGTTGCGGGCGGTCGACTCGAACTCGAAGACGACGACCTGTTCGTCGTCTCACCGACGGCGTTCGACGAGTGGGCCGGTGAGAGCGAACGATTTCGCCACGAACAGTTCTATCGATGGGTGCGAACGCAGACGGGATATCTGATGGACGGCGAAGAACCCATCGGCGGTGAGTGGAACTACGACGAACAGAACCGCGAGACACCACCGACCGACTACGAGTTTCCGCCCCCGCCGTCGTTCGAACCCGACGAGGTGACCCGCGAAGTCCGGACGGTGGTCGACCGGGAGTTCGAGACGTGGGGTGACCCCGACGGGTTCCGGTGGCCCGTCACGCGCGAGCAGGCACTCGACGCGCTCGACCACTTCGTCACCCACCGCCTCGCCGATTTCGGGCCGTATCAGGATGCGATGTCCGACTCCGAGTGGGCACTGAACCACTCGCTTCTCTCCTCGTCGGTCAACCTCGGACTGGTTCATCCCCGTGAACTCATCGAAACTGCCGTCGACGCCTTCGACGCCGGCGACGCACCCATCAACAGCGTCGAAGGGTTCGTCCGACAGGTGCTCGGCTGGCGTGAATTCGTGCGTCACGTCTATCGCAGATGGATGCCCGAGATGGTCGGTGCGAACCGACTCGATGCGAACCGAGCGTTACCGAGCCTCTACTACGACGCCGACACCGACATGAACTGTCTGTCTCATGCAGTCGATAGGGTGTGGAAGCGCGGTTACAGCCACCACATCGAGCGACTGATGGTGCTCTCGAACTTCGCGCTTCTGTACGGAGTCGACCCACGGGAACTCAACCGATGGTTCCACTTCGGGTACGTCGACGCGTACCACTGGGTGACGACGCCGAACGTGGTCGGCATGGGCGTCTTCGGCACGGACGCTCTCTCGACTAAACCCTACGCCGCCAGCGGACGATACATCGACCGAATGAGCGATTTCTGTGACGACTGTCGATACGACGTCGACGAGACGACTGGCGAGGATGCCTGCCCGTTCAACGCACTCTACTGGGATTTCCTCGCCGAGAACGAAGAACCACTACGAGACAATTACCGAATGGCGCTCGTGTACAGCAACTTCGATAGGAAAAGCGACGAGACAGAAGCGATCCGCGACCGTGCCTCCGAGATGAGAGAGCGAGCGAGAGAAGGCGAACTCTAGACCAGTGTGAAGGCGAAAAAATAGGTCATCGGCTACACCCCGTCGTCGAGAACGTCGGCTATCTCCCCGAGTGAATCGACGACGTAGTCGGGGCGAACCGTCGCCGTTTCGAGGTCGTCCGGCGTCGCCACTCCCGAGTGGACGAGCACCGTCGTCGCTCCGAGTCGTTCACCGAGTGCGATGTCGGTGTCGAGTCGGTCCCCGACGACGAGACAGTCCGCCGCCGAAACACCGAGACGGTCGAGTGCCGCCGCTCCTGCCTCACGAGAGGGTTTCCCGAGCACGTGGTCGGGGTCGCGACCTGCCACGCCCGCAATCGCGTTGAGGATGGCACCCGAACCGGGAACGAGCCGCTGCGATGCGGGAATCGTCACGTCGGGGTCTGTACCGACGAACGTGGCACCGTCTTCGAGCGCCCAGAACGCTTCGGTGAGCGTCCGGTAGTCGAACTCCCGGTCGATTGAGCCGACGACGACGTCGGCGGCGTCGGGGTCGTCACGGAGGATGAACCCACGGTCGGACAGGAGTTCACGGAGATACGTCTCACCGACGACGAACAACTCGCTTTCGGCGTACTCGGCTTCGAGGAACTCCGCCGTGACGAGCGCCGACGTGAGCACCTGCTCCGCGTCGATGGTCACGTCGTGGGCACCGAGTCGTCCGACGTAGTGTTCGGGAGGGTGTGTCGGGTTGTTGGAAAAGAGGAGGAGGTCTATCCCTGCCTCTCTCAGCGTTCGCACACCCGCGCTCGCACCGGGCAGACGGTCGTTTCCACGCACCAGCGTTCCGTCCACGTCCACGATTGCACCTCGATAGGAGGCCATCGGACGGGACGACGCGCCCGAGGGTGTTCAATCGTCCGCCTCTGCGAACGGCACGGAGAGGGGAAACAAAACGGGCGGAGAGTGCCGCGAGACGAGCGACGAGAACGGGGACAGGGATGGGAAACGAGTCCAGAGAGACGGGATACATCTCGGCGAGTCTGGTCCCGTGTTCGGATATAAACTTACGGACGGTCGCCGTCGAGCACCCACTGGACGATTCGTGCTTCCACGAGGTCGCGGTCGGTGTAGAGAGAATCCTCGCCGTACGCCTCGACGACGTCCTCGCTCTTCTCTCGGAGGCGTGATTCGACGCCGTTGTGGTCGGGTTCCTCGCGAGGTCTATCGAGCAAGGTTTCGAAGTCCTCTCGCAGGTCGAACGACGCACGAGCGACGTTGCATCGAGGCAGTGGGCTCATTCCCAGGTCGACCACGAGGTCACGAACGGTGTTCCAGTCGTTCTCACAGAAGTGAATCGACACCTCACCGACGATGTCTCGCCAGGCGATGGGGTCGCCGTGTTTCATCTCCGGGACCGCCCTCGGCGGGAGGTCGATTCGGACGGGGGCGTCCGGTTCGTCACAGAGACAGCACGGTTGTTCAGTCTTCCCGGTGTACACGAAAGAAGGGAAGGGCCGGACGAATAAGTCGATGCCGGACGGCAGAGTAAAGTCGCCCGAATAACACTGCGAAAACGAGAATGAATCCACAGCGGCGACGACGAGCATTCCTCTACATCGGGGCGTTCATCACGGTTCTCGTCGTGTACACGTTCGCCTACTCGTGGGCGATGGCGACGTTCGAGGGAATGGACCGCAACCTCCTCGAATCGTTCAGTGTCGTCATCGAGACGTTCACCACGACGGGATACGGAGAGGACGCCCAATTCTGGGATTCAGTCGGCATGGAGCTACTGATGGTCGCGATGCAGATGACCGGGGTGTTTCTCATCTTCATGGCGTTGCCGCTTTTCGTCGCGCCGTGGATTCAGGAGATGCTTCGTGTGAGTCCACCGACGACCGTGGACGGACTGCAAGACCACATCGTCATCTGTGGGTACTCGCCGCGTGCAGAGACGCTCATCGACGAACTCCAGTCGTGGAACCGTGACTACGTCGTCATCGTCAGAGACCGCGACGAAGCGCTCGACCTGTACGAACAGAACGTCTCCATCGTCCACGGCGACCCGGAGTCCGCAGAGGTACTTCGGAGGGCTAGCGTCGAGCAGGCGAACACGGTCATCGCAGACGCGACCGACGAGCAAAACGCCAGTATCGCACTCGCGGTGCGGGAGGTGTCGGACGACGTGCGCGTCATCAGTCTCGTCGAGAATCCCGACCTGACGAGTTACCTTCACTACGCCGGGGCTGACCAGGTGTTCTCACCACGCCACCTCCTCGGTCAGAGCCTGGCAGAGAAGGTGTCCGCGTCGGTGACAACCGACCTCGGTGAGACGGTCGTCATCGGTGAAGATTTCGAAATCGTCGAACTGTCGATTCAGGCGGAAAGCGAGGTCTGCGGCAAGAAACTCGCTGAGAGCAGGATTCGAGAGAAGACCGGTGCGAGCATCATCGGCATCTCGCGTCGGGGGGAGTTCCAGAGTTCTCCGTCTCCGGATACGATGCTCGACGAGAACACGATTCTCGTCGCGGCGGGCCGGGAAGCGCAACTCGAACGACTGAAAGAGATGACCATCTCGGGCGAGCGAGGCCCCGTCCGTGGGACCGTCATCGTCGCCGGACACGGAGAAGTCGGCTCGACGGTTCGAGAGGCGATGCAATCGACCGCGATGCGAACCATCGTCGTCGACATCGAAGAGAAACCAAACATCGACGTCGTCGGCGACGTGACCGAGGAAGCCACGCTTCGAGACGCCGGAATCGGACACGCGAACGCGCTCATCTTCGCACTCGCGGACGACACCACGACGATTTTCGCGACGCTCGTCGCCCGAGAACTCGCACCGGGCGTCGAAATCGTCGCCCGAGCGAACGAGACCGACAACATCGGAAAATTGTACAGCGCGGGTGCGGACTACGTCCTCGCACTCGAAACCGTCAGCGGACGGATGCTCGCGTCCACGATTCTCGAAGGCGAGGAGATAATCTCGCCCGACAAGCAGATAGAAGTCGTGCGCACGACCGCCCCCCGACTCGCGGGCGAAAGTCTCAGAGACGCCGACGTTCGGTCTCGAACCGGCTGTACCGTCATCGCCGTCGACCGGAACGGCGAGGTCATCACCGACCTCGGCCCGAACTTCGTGATTCAGTCGGACGACCAGCTCGTCATCGCCGGAACCGACGAGGATACGAACGAGTTCGCGGAAATCGCCCAGTGATCAGAGGCGTCGGATAGTACGCACCATCCAGACGACGAGAATCAGCGCGCCGACGGTCTCCGGCAGTGCGAGGCCCGGTCCGGGTCGGAGGCCCGCCGCCCAGACCACCCACGATGTGACGTGGGCGATGCCGAGCCAGAGACTCGCGAGACCGAATCGGGGTTCGCCCGCGAGTACACGTCCGGAACCGAAGAAAAAGAGGGCGTAGGTGAACGCACCGAAGAACGTGACCGCCATCGGCAGGTGGAGGTCGGTTCCGACGGGGAAGACGCCGACCAACCCCATGGCGACGAGAGATATCGTGAGTCCGACACAGCCGACCGTGTCGAGTGCGTTCTCGCGGGTTCTCCAGACGGCCCACAGGGAGAGAACGGACAGGAGACTCCCGGCCACGAGGCCGCCGTTGAACAGCCACGCGGTGGGTTCGCCAGCACCACCGAGTTCCGACAGCGCGTCCATCGTCCACGAAAACGTCGGTGAGAGAACCGTCGCCAGTAGTATCGACCCGAACGCGACGGCCGGTGCGACCACACCGCTGACCTGCGGTACGGTTCGAGTCGAGTTCACGACCTGTCGTTTGGACGAGCGAACATAAACCTACCCACCTACACGAACGCCGAAGCGACCCACCACGTCAAAAACGCCTCGACGAACGCGGCGACGACGAACACCGGAAACAGACCGAGGAGGATGTAGTACGCCCGGACGAGTTCCGCCGCGAGGTCGGCTGCCGACGCCCCACCGCGGACGTACGACCACGCAGAACCGCCGAGATGGAGACCGAGCGCACCCGCGACCGCCAGCGCGGGGATCTCGATGATGCCGTGTGGCACGATGAGAGCGAACGTGAGCGTCGTGTCGGGCAACAGGCCGACGACACCGCCGACGACGGCACCGTTGAACAGGAGCGTGACGACGGTCGGAACGCCGAAGCCGAGGCCGGCGTAGGCCGCCGAGATAGCGACCAGCCAGTTGTTGGCGGTCAGCGTGACGAACACGTCGAGCGGAATCGTGCCGAACACGTTCCCCGATAGCTCCGACCCGAGACGTTCGAGCGCAAACGGACGGGTTGCGAACCAGCCACCGACGCTGCCGACGGCGAACAGGGAGAGTGCGGCGACCACGAGTCCGGGGCAGCCGAGGACGAACGACCGGAGTTCGCTGAGACCGCGTCCCAGTGCACCCCGAACAGACCCCCGACGACGGAACTCGACGGGGGGTTCGTCGAGATACAGCGCCGTCTTCAACACGCCGAGCGTGGGGGCGAGACCGAACGCGAGGACGACGCCGAGAAGCCGCTGGATGCCGAACAGTGAGAACGCGAACGAGGCGAAGCCGAACAGTCCGACGAGACCGACGACGGCGACGACGTAGGCGGCGACTCGGAAGGGATGTCGTCGAACGAAACCGCCACTCCGACGAATACCACTCCGCACGCCGACGTCGTCGACGACGATGGCCTGTGGAACGAACAGAAAGAGGAGGTAGACGCCGAACGCGAGCGGGAACCACGCGAGTATCGCGAAGACGAACAGGAGGCCGGCGACGACACTCCCGGTCGCTGCGAGCCCCCCGAACACGAAGACAGGAGCGGTTACCAGGAGAAACGAGACCACCTGGACGATGCTCAACACGAGGAACGTCCCCCAGTCCTCGCTCGCGCCGGCGACGCCGGCGGGGATGGCTCGCTCGTCTCGGAGCGCCGCCGTCACCGCGTGAATCTGTCCTGCACCCGCGAGTGCGCCGGCGACGAACGAGACGGCGATACCCAACAGTGCCGAGAGCAGGAGGACGGTGACGACTTCGGGCGTGAGCAATCCGAGTATCGCCTCACCGAGTCGTTCGAGTTCGGCGTCGGTCAGTTCCGACCCCGAGAAGTCGATTCGACCGACGGTCGTGACCGCCGCTTCGATTCGCCCCGTTCCGAAGAGAAAGAGATAGGCGAGCGCGACGCCGACCAGTGGTATCGTCTGGCCGATAAGACCGGCGCTGGTTCCAGCGAGGTACACCGGTAACACGGTGGCCGGTCGGGCGAGGAGTACCGACCGGACCGACGAACTCGCGTCGCTGAATTTCATACTCCAATATTTCACTCAGTTTAAAAATACGTGTTGGTGTCGGCGGCGTCCGATTCGTACTCGATGGTGAGAAACTGCGCGCCGAACACCCACATCTCGTGACGTGCTCGGATTCCGTCGCCCGCAGGCCAGACGCGAAACGACTGGTCCATCGGAAGCGAAATGGCCCCGAGAGGAGTGACGAAGTACAACCCCTCGTCGCCCACCCCCGTCTTCGTCGTCAGTTCGATACCCGCCGATTCCTCGCCCCGGTCGAGTGGCTGGATGGACAACACCGTACTCAGATTCGACCACGGGAGCGGGGCCGCGATGTTGACGTAGCGTGTCCCGTCGCTCACGTGGCTCGCGTAAATCGCGACGAAGACGGCAGTGCCCGAATCGTCCGTCCGAACCCACGCCCGAGCGCCGTCACGGGGGTCGTCGCCCCCGTCGACGGCGACGATTCGACTGGTGAGTATCCCGGCTCCACTCGCCCGCGGGCCGGGCAGATTTAGCTGTTCTATCCGACCGGTGAGTCGGGACGCGAGGCCCGCACCCAGCCGAAATCCCGGATGCCACCGCACGCGATACGCGAGGTCGTACTCGACGGTGCGTTCGTAAAACCGTCGGACTGCGGGGTGAATCGTCTCTGGGTCGAAGTCCCGTCGGGCGTACTCGGCCATGTCGTCCATCTCGCCCGAGAGGAGTTCCCCCGTCCTCACGTCGTGACGTCGAAGGTAGTCGGCACCGACCCGCCCACGTGCGAAAAGGGGGCTGAGTGGAACCTTTCGTGTGCGCGCGAACGCCCGAAGAACACGGCGAACCGCGACACCGGCGAGAGCGAGGAGGGCGACGACCGACCACCACCGACGCCCGTTTCGCAGGTTCATGCTACCCGATTGGCCTCCTCGCTATTTCAGTTCACGCCCGCCTCGTCGTTCCGTTATTCGATTCACAATAGTTATATATGGAATTTTTTAGGAAGGTACGAACACCACGGAGACGAAAACACGAGAACCGACCACCCAGGAGACGACACCGCCAGACGAGACGACGTACCGAGATCGCAAACGAACACGTCGACGGTCGTACTCGCTTCGCGCGTTGCTTCCCGGTCCCTACGTGAGATATCCGAAGTGAAAGGCGACGTTCGACCGGACAGGTAGGCCCAACTCATCGACCATCGCGTTCGTCGAACAGTGCCTCGAAGAGTTTCCGCTCGGCGGTGCGAACGTGTTGATGGAGGGTCGGAGGACTGACGCCGAGCGCGTCGGCTACCTCTTCACCCGTGCTCTCGCGTGGCCAATCGAAGTATCCCGAGTAGAAGGCCGTTGCGAGAGAGGCCCGCTGGCGCTCGGTGAGGTCGGTCAACGCCCCATCGAAAACCTCCGGAGTCGTGTTCGAGCGAGATTTCTGACGACGTGAGAGCATCTCTACTGTGGGGTAGGCTTCCCGAATCGCGTCGGTGACGTGTCGCACTTCTGCACTGGGAGGGAGATGGATAGTCATATGGAAGTCTCCTCCCTCGATAACCGCGTCTTTGATGAACCCGCCGTGCGACGCGACGAGCGATACTACGGGTGGTCTGGTGAGCCGCAGTTCGAATCGCGTGTCCTCGCCCTCCTGTTCGAAGAGAGTCACCTCCTTACAGTGGGACAGCTGCTCGACGAGGAGCTCTAACGCCTCGTACCCGTCGTCTCTCACAGTACCGTACTGAAGGTACGTCTCGCCGTCGACCGGAATCGTTCGGTCGATGACGACCGTTCCTCCCGGCGGTTCCGCGTCCTTCGAGATATCGAAGACACGGGGGACGCGAAACTCCATCTCGACGACTTCGTCGCCCATCAGGGCCAGTTTGCGCTCGATAGCTGCTATCGCGTGTCCGGTTATCTCGTCCAGTTGGCCGATAATCTCCAGTTCCTCGTTCGTGAACGCGTTCGGCCGGTCGGTGTAGAGACTCAACACTCCGTAGAGGGTATCCTCGTAGACGATAGGAATCGACACCACCGAGGAGTAGCCGTACTCACGGGCGATGTCGCGCCAGGGCTCGAAATCCGGGTCGTCGAACACGTCCCTCACCACCTGTAGCTCCTGTGTTCGAATCGCCTTCCCGGCCGGTCCACGACCCAGAGCGTCGTCGGCATCCATCGAGAGGTCGGTGTCGTCGAGGTAGCCCTCGACACCGGCCTCGACTCGCGAAGAAACCGTGTCCGTCTTCACATCGACTTCCGCTATCCAGGCGAACGTGTAGGAATCCAGTTCGGCGAGCGATTCGACGATGACGCGCTCTATCTCCTCGCGCGTCGACTGGTCCAACACGCCGTGGGTTATCTCCCGGAAGACGGTGTTCAGATCATCGAGAGCTACGAGTCGTTCGCGCTGTCGGGCGAGTTGCTGTTCGTGTTCTGCACGTTCTGTGACATCTCTGATGACCGAGAGATGCCGGCCAGAGAAAACGTTCGGCGTCGCGGCGTACTCGGTGATTCGTACGGTACCGTCCGGTCTTCGCAGCGGGAACGTCCCGTGCGGTTGGTCTCCGTTTCGGAACGACTCCCACGCACCTTCGAGATCGTACTCGGCCACCGCGAAATCGTCGATAGTGCACCCAAGTAGTTCGTCACGAGGAAGACCGAAGAGTTCGCAGGCCGCCGGATTCGCGGCGACGTACTCGCCGTCGTCGTTAGCGAGAACCATCGCGTCGAACGACTCCTGGAAGATAGCCGAGAACTGCTCTTTCTGTCCTCGGAGAGCGACGTCTTCGTCCTGTTCGCTTCGCCACCATACCCGCCCGCGGGCACCGACCTTCTTGGTTTCAAGTTCGTCTCGTTCGACCAGCGTCGTCAACCGGTCGTACGCCGCGCGTCGCGTACACGCCAGGTCGTCCGCGACTTCACTCGTCGTGAGCGGTGCGTGTAGAGAATCAAGCGTGTCGAAAACGGCCAGCGTCTCCGTGAGATGAGTGGAATCCCCGTCGGCCATAGGCCACGTAGGAACTCGCGGATAGTGATTCTTCCGTTAACAGAAGTGAAATCGGGAGGTCGCTTCCACCGCCGTATCGAACGTTGTCGGGTACGCCGCCGGTACACTCGGACCAGAAACGACGAACGACGTTCGACTCGTATCCGCATCCGAAACACGTCGCCGGATTCGTCCTAATGTGTTAGGGTTCCTTCACACGACGTCAAAACGAACCGTACTGCGTCACGACGATTCACGGGTGAGTTCGACGAGACCGACCACAGCGTTCGAAACCACCCCTCGCTCGACCCGAGGCTCGTACCCGAACGGGTCACGGACGGTCGTCGAGAACGTCCTTCGTTTCAATCGACTTTTCCACTCGGAGTCCGAACCGACGGTCGATGAACGTCAGACAGGTCGTTCCGAGAGACGCCATCCCGAGCGTCGACGACCCGGAGTTCGGGGAGAGATACGAGGGCGATCCGGACGACCTCGTCGTCGTCTTCGAGCCCGAAGACAGGTCAGCGCGGGCCTATCCCATTCGATATCTCCACTATCACGAAATCGTAAACGACGAGGTGGACGGGCCAATCGCGGTGACGTGGTGTCCGCTCTGTGGCAGTGCGGTCGTCTACTCGCGCGAGGTCGGTGACGAGACGCTCACGTTCGGCGTCTCTGGCAAACTCGCCGACGACGACCTGGTGATGTACGACCGCGAGACAGAAAGCGAGTGGAAACAGTCGAGTGGCGAGGCGATTGCGGGAAAACGCCGTGGGAAATCGCTCGACGTCCTCCCCGCCGCACTCCTCCCCTGGGAGCAGTTCCGGGAACGCCATCCCGACGGTATTGTCCTCCGACCGCCGGGCGGCGAGAGCGAAGCGAGCGGACCGGGCGACGAACCGGAGCCGATCGACTACGACGTCGAACCGTACCGGGCGTACTTCGAACGCGACGGGTTCGGCCTGTCCGCCCATCGGGGCGGCGACTCCCGCGAGTGGCACCGCGAGGACATCGGCCCGAAAGCGGTCGTTCTCGGACTGGAGTCGGGCGGCGACGCACTCGGCTTCCCCCTCGCGCACGTCGAGCAGGCCGGGAACGTCGTGACAGCGACCGTCGGTGACCGCGAAGTGGTCGTTTTCGCCGCAGAGGGAATCCACGCCTTCGAGCACCAGGGATTCGCGTTCGAACACAACGAGGGGCCGTACTTCCTGGGCGACGGCACGCGGTGGCACGGAGCGCGGGGCGAGAGCGACGACGGGCGCGAACTGACGCGCCTTCCGGCACGTCGACTGTTCGCGTTCGCGTGGCTGGACGACCACGAGGACGGAACCCGCGATGGCGAGACCGGGGGCGAGGAAGCCGGGTGCCTCTGGTCAGCGGAGTAAGGCGGAGTTTCCTCCTCGAACGGCGTTGAACGCCCGTCGGTGCTTTTGGTCGTTCCCGTTGCAGGCAGGTAGCATGACGACGACTGCCGAGATAGCGGACTTCGTCACGGAGACGGAGTTCGACGACCTGTCTGCAGATACGGTAGACGAACTGAAAAAGCGAATCCTCGACGCGATAGGAATCGCCGTGGGGGCGATGGGGGAGAGACCGGTCGAGGACGTTCGCGCGACGGTCGAAGAACTGGGCGAGGGCGACTGTACGCTCTGGGGGGGCGGCACTGGCTCACCACCGGACGCGACGATGCTGAACACGGCGTACGTCCGCTACCTCGATTACATGGATTCGTTTCTCGCGCCCGGCGAGACGCCACACCCGAGCGACAACATCGCAGCGACGATAGCGTGTGGAGAGTACACAGACCGCTCCGGAGAAGAACTGCTGGCTGGTGTCGGAATCGCCTACGAAGTACAGGGAGAACTCGCGTGGAACGCCCCCGTCCGGGACAGAGGGTGGGACCACGTCACCCACACGGTCGTCTCGGCGACGGCGGGTGCTGCGAAACTGCTGGGGCTGGACCGCGAGGAAACCCGGTCCGCGGTCGGTATCGCTGGCACCGCACACAACGCACTCCGGGTGACACGAACCGAGGGTATCACGGAGTGGAAGGGACTGGCCTCCGCGAACGCGGCCCGGAACGCCGTCTACTCCGCGATGCTGGCGAAAAACGGCGTCGAAGGCCCGACGAACCTCTTCGAGGGGCAGAAGGGGTGGAAACACATCGTCTCCGGCGACTTCGAGGTGGACTACTCGCCGGGCGAGCACGTCCACGACGTGATGACGAAAAAGTACGTCGCGGAGACGTACGCCCAGTCTGCGGTCGAAGGTATCATCGAGTTGGCCAACCGGGAAGACGTCAACCCCGACGACGTGGAATCCATCCACCTCGACACGTTCGCGGGAGCGAAACTCATCATCGGCGGCGGCGAAGGGTCACGGTACGAAGTCGAGACGAAAGCACAGGCCGACCACTCCCTGCCGTACATGCTCGCCGCCGCGCTCATCGACCGGGAGATGACGAACGCACAGTACGACCCCGAGCGAATCCGACGGGAGGACGTACAGGACCTCCTGCGTACCGTCGACGTGGAAGAAGACGAAGCGTTGACCGAACGCTTCGAAGCGGGCGAGATGCCGGCGGTCATCGAGGTGATGCTGGCCGACGGGACGACGTACCAGGTCGAGAAAGACGATTTCGAGGGGCACCCGAACAACTCGATGTCGTGGGAGCAGGTCGAATCGAAGTTCGACCGGATGGCAGAGACGCGATACGACGAGCAGCGACGAGAGGAGATAGTCGAGACGGTGCTCCAGTTGGAAAACCACGATGTAGCCGACCTGGTGGCACTTCTCGACTGACACCGACGACTCACCGAGCGGTGACAGTGAACGACTCCTTAAGATGACGACGCTCGGCGAGAGACGCCACGGTCACCGGTAACGAAACATACGCTGTGAGAAACCCGTGGACGACGAAGTACAGACCCACTCGGGACGATTCGGTACGTCCGCGTCTGTTCGAGCGCTGGCGTCGAGTTCCGATGACTACCGTTCAGGTCGCAGTCGGTAACCTTGATTATGTCCTCGCTGGTCGCCGAATAACAAAGGCCGAGTGTCCCATCTCTCGCGCCGAGAGAGCATATGACCGAACGGGGGGAAAACTGGCGGAGAGAGCGGGGGACGACCCGACATGGAACGAATAGTCGTCGGCGAAAGAACGCGACTCGTCAACTCGTCGTCCTCGGGTTGGTGGCATTTCTGTCGCTCGGCGTCGTCGCGGGCGTTCTCTTCGGTGCAGGCGCTACGACCACCAGCATCGCGGCCGGAGACTGCTCACAGGGCGAAGAGAACGTTGTCTGGCACATCGAACGGTACGGGGGCGGGTGTCAGGACGACGGGTTCATTAGGTATCCGGAAGGCGAACAGATAGACCAGGTCGGCGAACCGCCGTGGGCGCCGTTGTAACTGTACCATCGACTACTATAGGGTACCATCGACTTACGGTAGGTCTGCAAAGACGCTGGCAGCGTTCACCGCCAGTGCAGTCGTACCGACCTTCGGACGACAGTCGTACTGAATTTCACCGGGAGTTGCCGGACTCCCCGTCGATTGCGCACGGTCCGTCGTGGGGAGACGTAACCGCTCTCCGTCGTTGGACGGTGACCACGGACCTCGTAGGTTTTCGGACGTGGTGACTGTTCTTGCTATCCTGGGAACCGGGTCTTCCGACGACCGCGTGGGTACACACGGGCGTTGCAGTGACCGTCGCGGAGAGCGACTGCCCTCTCGTGACACGAGTCGTCACCTCACGCCCCGAGTGCCGCCGGAACGCGAGTCTCAGGAGAGCCTCGTTCGCCGTCGTGTCAGTGTTCGATTATCTACCCCGAGGTTAAGATCTCTCCTCTATCGACTCGTCTTTTCACATTTGTCACGGAATTTGGATAAGCCGAGTCAAAACTATCTGTTGACGTACTTTCACGACTGCCGATTCGATAAATGGCGATAGACTGCAGTTATAACGGGTTCGAGCGGCGGTTCGGTACACGAACTTCGTGATGGACTATCGACCGTTAGAGACCGTCTACCACATCGATAGCCACCAGCTGTCAATTTTCAAACTGTCAATAACAAAGGTAAATACCGGGTTTAGACCAAGTTGCGGCAAATTGCCAGAGTAACAAACGAGGATTCAAATCGTAACGAAGATTCGAACCCGGTGATAGAATGGTGTGGAAATCTAAGACGAGACGTAGCGTAGTCCTCGCAGCGTTGCTCGTCCTGTCGGCGATGAGTGTCGGACTGGTGAACGCGGCGTCCCTCGATGGCACGCTAGCGGGAGAAGACGACAGCGCGGTTCAGGCGAACGGTGACGACGTGTACATCGTCTTCGGGGCGGACACGTCTTCTACCGACCTCGAAACGTGGGTCGAGAACCACGAAGAGTGAGCTCAGGCGAGTTCACAGGAGTCTTCTTCGCAGGTGATACAGTATCAGGACGTTCAGCAGTTGAACGTCAACCAGCAAGGAAACGCGGTCGCGATATCTATCGATGGTGGGAAGGCTGAGGCGATACAGCACACCTACCAGGACAACACGAACACCCAGACGGGTGTCGCAGAGTCCGTGAACGTGAAGAAGGAAACGAAGGAGAAGACGTTCAAAGACGTGAAGAACGTTTACATCGTCTTCGCGGGCGAGACCGGTTCGCGTGAGTTCTCCGGCTGGGTCGTCAGCGACGACTCCTACGAGAGCGAGCAGTCTGCGGACGCGAACGTCGACCAGTATCAGGACGTCGACCAGCTGAACTACAACAACCAGAGCACGGCTGTCGCCATCGCGGAGGGCGGAAGCTACGCTCGGGCGTACCAGCGAAGCTACCAGACGAACGAGAACGTCCAGCACGGCGAAGCGGCTGCCACGAACGTGGGTGATGGCGACTCCCAGAGCGCCAATTCGAGCGTCTGGCAGTACCAGAACATCTCCCAGTTGAACGTCAACGAACAGGGGGTCGCAGTCGCCATCGCGGTCGGCGAGGGCAGCGTCGCCAAAGCGTAGCAGGTGAGCTGTCAGTACAGCGTGAACGAGCAGGTCGGCAAGGCCACCGCGATCAACTTCGACCCGCAGTCGGTCGAGGAGGTCACGGCGTCCGCCGACACGCAGGGTGACTTCTCCGACTCAGACGTGAAGCGGACGAGCGACGACGGCACTCAGTCGAACTCACAGACTGCGTCGGCGAACATCAGCCAGTTCCAGGACGTCAGCCAGCAGAACATCAACATGCAGAACATCAACATGCAGAACGCGGCGATCGCCGTCGCTCTCGACTGCAGTGTGGCGACGTCCACGCAGGTCAGCTACCAGGCGAACTTCAATACACAAATCGCGGAATCGAGCGCTGTGAACGTCAAAGACGGTAGTTACGAGGCCACCGCAGTGATGGACGGAACGGACGTGAATGGCGACAGTTCGTGGGCGGTCAGCTACGACGACGGTGACGAGCAGGTCAACGAACAGTACGCTGCTGCCAACATCACGCAGGTGTAGTACGTCGAACAGCTGAAAGTCAACGAGCAGAACAGCGCGGTCGCCTACGCCGATAACGACGGATCCGCCAACGCAGAGCAGGCCAACTACCAGGTCAACGAGAACGTGCAGGTCGCCGAATCGAGCGCGACCAACACCGACGACCAGCGGCAAGACGACGGGAGCAAGGACGACTCTAGCAAAAGTCTACGACTGGTC
This sequence comes from Haladaptatus ordinarius, assembly GCF_054177595.1. Lineage (NCBI taxonomy): Archaea > Methanobacteriati > Methanobacteriota > Halobacteria > Halobacteriales > Haladaptataceae > Haladaptatus > Haladaptatus ordinarius. The sequence continues at coordinate 20,835 of NZ_JBPEHH010000019.1, forward strand.
TTATAATCGAGCTGTCGAGCGGTCGACGGAACGTTCGGTTCGTTCGACCTTTTTATTCGCGTGCGCCAGAAATCTTACTGCCTTCCGGTGAGTTGCGACGCCCGTGAACGTCAGAGATGTCCTCGTCGAAGTCGGTTTTGCGCTCGTATCGTTTCTCGTCGTCGGCGCACTCGTGACGGAAGTCCTCCGTGAGCGCATCTGGCCCTCCCTGGTCGTCGGGATTCCGGCGGGAATCGTCGCGGGAGTGGTCGCGTTCGCGCTGCTCCACTACTACCGTGGACGAACCCGGTGAGAAGTCGGCGATCGGACCGTCCGAATCCCCGTTATGGACGCACTGTCGGCAGGGAACGGCGAGAACGTGGTGGGAGCAAGAAGTTCCCGCGTCGTTCGACGGTCATGTACTGGAGAATGCCGTTGTTGACGCGCTGGCCGACGGACGAGTTTCCGGCGAGGTCGGTGCCGTTCATCGCCTCGCGGGTCGTCTCGAAATCACGAATCGTCCGCTGAACGGCGACGAAGTGGAGTCCGGCCTCGCCACCGTCGGTGGAATCGAAGTCCCGGCGGAGGATGATCGGTGCGTCGTCTTCGCGTGCGCCGGCGGATTTCTGTGAGTGGCCGACCATGCCGCGCTTGCGAGCGTGTGCTTCCACCTGTTCGATACAGTCGTCGTTCATCTCGCTCGAATCGCCGAGGTTGTCGCCCGCGCCGTCGACCATGTCCTTTTCGGCGTGCACCGGGCAGAACATCTTGGCGACGCGCTGGTCGCGGCTATCCTGTTCGTACCACTGGTCGAGGTGGAGATGAATCCGAGAGACGTGCTGGGTCGTCCCGCCCGTGAACGGTCCGTCCCGAATCGTGACGCGGTCTTCGGTCGCCTGGTTCTTTCGGAAGCCCGATTTGAAGCCCATGTACAGCGGCGACTCCTCGGGGACGGGGTTCGAGTCGGGGATGCCGGACACGTCCTGGTTGTCGGCGGGAAGCCCGTCGCCGACGAATCCGGTCCGGCGGTCGGCTTTCTCGAAGACGTCGGCGAGACCGGTCACGTCAACGCCGTTCAACTCGTCACGGTTGCCGAGCAGTGCCTCTTCGGCCGCCAGCACGAGTTGTGCGTGGTCGCTGGCGAGGTGGACGACGGCGTCCTGGTCGTCCAGTTTCGGGTCTTCGAAGGGGGCGAGTGCCTTCGGTTTCGGCAGGACGTCGCTACCGCCGTTATCGAATCGTTCGAAGTACGACGGCGAGTAACCGACGGTAAAGAGCAATCCGTCGTGACTCCGGCGATAGGCGCGTTCGAGACTCAGGAACGCTTCCTCGACCGTCCGTCGCTCCGAATCGGTCGGCGTAGCGCCAGCCCCGGCGTAGTTCAGAAAGAGGAGGACGTGATGTCGGGGAGCCACGTCGTTGCCGTGGTCGTCCGTGGCGAGGAACTGATTCCACGCGTGCTGGCGCTCTGGCAATGTCGATGGGTCGTCCGGCCCCCGTTTCACGTCGGGCGCTCCACCCCGGTCGAGACACGCCGACAGCGCCGCCGACCCGCCGATGGCGACGGCTGCCTTCATGAATTCGCGGCGGGGAATTCCGCGCGTCGGTTCGGTCATCACCCGAGGCTAGCGACTACGCGAGAAAAGGGGTTCTGGTACGCCCGTCGAAACGAGTTCGAGGGCGAATCGGGCATCGTCGAACTGAGCCCCTTTCGTTACCTCGCCGGCCTCTCTGTCCCACTCTACGTAACCGTAATCTTCCAACTTCGGCAAGTGGACGTTGGTGAGCATCAGTTCGGCGTTTCGCCGCGATTCTTCGTCGGTCTCCTGTGGAATCGCGACGTCGAACTCCTGGGGGTTCTCCGCCAGGAGTTCGAAGAGGATGCGTCGTCGATGCTCGTTCGAGAGCGCGTCGAACGCGGTCGAAAGCGAGTCCGACCGTCCGGTGAGCGAGTCTGGAGCACTCATACCGCTAACCTAGGACGTGAGTAATAAGGGTTCTCTCCCTACGTGGTTGGGGTCCGTTCGAGAGCTTCGGGTGCCGATTTCGACGGTCAGTCCTCCAGAACGTCGTCTACGCGGTCTGCGGTCTCGCTCGCCTGGATGTTCGAATAGCTCTCGTGGGTCGTCGAGATGGAGGCGTGACGGAGCGCAGACTGTGCGAGTTCGGCGTGGCCCGCGCTATAGAGTTGGTGTCCCAGGCCGCGTCGTGCGCCGTGGGGTTTCAGGTACTCGCCGTCGATGTCCAGTCCGGCCTCCTCGCAGAGACGTTTCATGAGGTTGCGCGCGCCGCGGGTCGATATCGCCGGAACGACGATCTCGTGCTCGCGGACCACGTCGTCGATGTCGTTTTCCTCCAACAGTTTCTCGACGTGGTCGTCGTCGTACTCGTCCCGTAATTGCTCGCGTGCGGCCCGATACTTCGAGGGTGCGTGGTCGGTCGGAAACACCGGAAATCGTGGTGTCGGTGGCTCCGACACCCGACGGTAGCGTTCCAGCGCCTCGGCGGCTTTGCGGGGGAGTTGGGCGTACTCGTACTCCCGTGACTTGCCGAAGACGCGAACCGCACCGCCCTCGATGTCCACGTCGTCCCACGTGATGCCGGTTCGCTTCTCGTCACCGGCGTCGCGGAACACCTCCGCGCCGCGCACGCCCGAGAGCGCGAGCAGGCGGACGAGCGCACGGTCACGGTACGCTCGTTCGCGCGAGACGTCGCCGTCGTCGTCCAACGCCTGTTCGACTCGCCGGTCCATGAACGCGAGGATTGCCTTCCGGTCGCGTTCCGACCAGAACTGGCGATTCGTGTCGCCGTTGTCCTCGGGGAGTTCGGCCTGCGCACGAGCGACGGCGGCGGGATTCGTGGAGATGAGTTCGTCGGCCTCACAGAAGCCCAGAAACGCCCGAACGTATGCGTAGTAGGTGTGGGCCGTCGATGCTTTCAGGTCGTCCTCTCGCACCCGTCGTTTGAGGTGGCGGGCGTACCGACGACAGTCGATGACGGCCACGTTTTTAACGTGTCTGACACTTCGCTCTCGTGCGAGCCAATCTGCCCACTGGCGGAGCACTGACTCGGTGTTCGCGCGGTAGTTGCCTCCCTCGATGCTGACGAGGTACTCTTCGATAGCCGCAGTGAGTGGCGTCTCCGTCATGCGAGTCGTGGGTCGAAGATTCCGGCGAGTTCGGTGCCACACCGTGGACACGTCAGTTCCTGCTCGTCCGTCTTGAACCGGCCGACGGGGCCGATGTACCCGCAGTTGGGACACCGTCGAATCGGTAGTTGAATCATCGCGTCTGTGTTTCCGTGGAACGGAAACGACAAAAAGTTACGTTCTTTCGTCTGGCGGGTGGATGGCGATGTGACCGTCGCTCTGGATGAAGACGTGATACCCTTCGAACGTGAACGCGACGTGCCCACCCGTCCGGGGCGAACCGCCGGGTCGCGGTGAGAACAACCCATCCAGGGCGTCGGGGTCGAATCGTTCGTACAGGGGGCCAATCTCCGAGGGATCTTCGCCCATCGCTTCGGCAACTGCCGTCATGACCGTAGTACTCAGTGGTTCCGAATCGGCCCAGTCGTGATTCGTGTGGTACGTCGTTCGATTCGTTCCGGTTCGCCACGCGTTGTTTTCTGATTTGCTCATTGGGAACAACCTCCGTGAGACACGGGACTCGTGTGCGTCTCACATACCACCTGATAAATCATAAACCCCTGTCAGACGATTAACCAGTGAAAGTCATACGGTCGAACGAAATTCCCGAGACGGGGTTTCTGTCCCCGCTTCGGAGTTGTCTTACGTGCCGCAGTCTGGTGATTTTGATTCTCCAGATATCGGACAAAGATAAGAGAGCCGGTGCGTCGAACGGCTGTTTCGACCCTACACGAAGTTGAAACGACTTTCTATGGTCGTCCGACACCGAATTAACAACCGGTTAGAGGCGGTTAATCGGTCAATAGTATTCGTGTCTGCTCCCGCATAATTATCCCTGTCGTGGGTCAAGGTCCTCGCCACAGTGAACCACCAGTTCGTCGCCGCACCGATACGGCAAATTTGCTTCTGGTCATCCATCGCTCTCCCTCTGCTCTACGTCCCGCTGCTCCTCGATGGACTGACTGGAAACGTCGTCCTTTTGTTCGTCGGGTTGGTCTGTCTCCACGTCCTCACGCTCTATCTCGGACACGACCACCGCCACGAATAGGCCTGACGGAGCCGGACGAACCCGAGCAAGTACGTTGTACACCGACGAGACGGAATCGAACGGACTCGCACAGAGTCGAACGGGTCGAGACGCCCGGAAGTCGGCTCCGAGGACTCGTTCGACGGACGGAGTACGCACTGGTGTTTCGATTCGAGTCGATGGGTGAACACCGGCATTGACCCTGTTCACGCCGGTATCGCTCAACGTGGTCTGGACAAGCGCGGGCGAGTAACGGACGTCGCGCGACTGTCTGCCTGAATGGGTGTGGCGCGTGGAACGGGCGACTGCGTTTTTTGAGTTCCGAGCCAGCGCGGCGGACGGCGTGGAACCGGGCTACGGACTCATCGTTCGTCAGTCCCAGTCGTCTCGCTCGATGGTGTAGCCCCCACACTCCGGACAGACCTGATACTGAACGCCGAACGAAGCACCACACCCCTTGCACTCGTACGGAGATTCTTGCTCCGAGGACTCCCCGAATCGTCGCATCAGTCTCATGCCCCACGTTTGGAAAGTGAGCAGTATATAGTTCACCAGAGCGGAGTGAAAGTGAAAGTTCGCCGGGATGGTCGTAACCTCGGTGGGCCGAACTCCACCGTCTGACCGATTCTAGGCGTTCGAAGACGGCCGAGCGAGCACTGGAGTCACCCCTCGTGGAGTGACAGACCGGCCTCCACATGTCGAGGGGAGCGTGCGGTCGTCCGCGATGGCGAGTTCTTCACCACTGGCGACCGGTGTGGAGAAGAACGGTAACTTCGAGGAGACTGCTTCGGGAGTCGACCGTTTCTACGAACGCTTCCGACCGGTCCGAACAAGCCGAACGACGCGTCGATTCGAGGTGAGGGTAGAAACTAGATGCGAATTTTTCGCTAGCCGGGAATCGTTTTCATCTTCCGAGAACCGCATAGTTGATATTTATCCCCTTGTCGAGAAGAGTCAGATACAGATGTACGACGACATCCTGCTCCCGACAGACGGAAGCGAGGCCACCGAGACAGTCATCGAGCACGCGCTCGAAATCGCCAGGCCACGCGACGCGAGAGTACACGTCCTCCACGTCGTCGACGACCGCGCGTTTTTGACGCTCGACGAAGACCGGATACCGACGGTGACCGACGAATTCCGCGCTGAAGGTGAGCAGGCACTCGATTCCGCAGCTACGCGAATCGAAGATGCCGGAATCGACGCGACGACCGAACTCCGACAGGGAAATCCCGCGGACGAAATCGGCACCTACGCCGACGAAAACGGCGTGGACCTCATCGTCATGGGGACACACGGCGCAGACCCGCGACGTAACCTCCTCGGAAGCGTCTCCCAGAAAGTGGTCACCCTCTCACCGCATCCCGTGCTCGTCGTCGACATCTCCGACGAATAGGCCCGCTCTACAAACAGATACCCAATGTAACAGACTATTCCGACGAACTCCAAGACAATGGTAATCGATTACCGCACGAAGCAGGACGGATCGACGACGAAGCAGGAACTGACCGGCACCCTGGTCCGGTACGAAGACCAACCAGACGAGTACACCATCTATCCCCGAGGTGTGGATGGTGACCTACTGATGACACGCTGGATAACGGCCAGAGAAGGGTCGTACGTCGGTCTCGAATCGATGCGGTGACCGAACTCTTTTCGCTAGCTCCACCGACGCCGCCGGTCGGTTCCCCTATTCCTCCGAGAAAAGGAGTCTCGTCATCACGAGAGACGCCGTCCGTGGGCGAATCGACCAACGAACTGCTTTTGGCTTCCACTGACGGTCGGTGCAATGTGGACGTCTCGGGCGGAAAACCGGAACCTTCGGGTCGCGGAGACTCGGGAGGGCCGAAGCGTTGGGTAGCGTTCGACGGGCGGGCCGCTGTCGAGAGGGCGGTCGATAGCGACTCGTGTAGGGTCTGCTTCGGAGTCCACCTCCCGAGCACCCGCGTTCCGGGGAAACGGTGTGGTGTTTCGCGTCGACAGGCGGACAAATCGAACCCATGAATCCATCGTGTGTCGCGTTCGTCGTTCTCGGCGGGAACGCTCCCCGGTGTCGTTCCCAGTCGAAAGCACTCAGGGCGAAATAAAGGAAGTTGTGACCAGTCTCTCGAAACCGACTCAGTCGGCGTCGACGGCGTCTCGTACGTGGTCGGGGAGCGTCGTAACGACGGCGTTGCCCGCACGCTCACGCTTTACGAGGCCGTCGTCCGCGAGTCGATCCAAGTGGTAGGAGATGGTTCCCGGCGTACGGTCGAGCGTCGCCGCGAGTTCCGAGACGCTGGCCGGGCCGTCCTGTGCGACGGCTTCGAGCAGGGTGGCAGTCGAATCGTCGGAGAGCGACGCGGCCAGTTCGGGGGCGGCACCGTCGGTCGGGGAGACGCGACGTTTACCACGAACCGTCGCCGTCTCTATCAACCCCTCCTCTTCGAGGATTCTAACGTGGTACCTGACCGTCGAACGGGGAATTCCGGCGCGGGTGCTCAACGCCGACAGGGAGAGACCAGGGTCAGCGACGACTGCGTCGTGAATCGTCGCCCGCGTCACGTTGTCGAGGGGATTGGAACTGTCGTATCGACTGTAGCTCCGAACCGTATTTGGCCCGGGCGTCGCGTCCAGTTCGGCGTACTCCATCGAGGTGAACAGCTTCTCGGGGTAGTGGAGGTCGCTCCCGGACGCGTCCGGTGTGTCGATAGTTCGGAGAGCAGTTCCGTCGTCGTCCATCGACGTCGCGGTCGCACCGGCCGGCAGTGCGAACGCGAGCGGAACCGTCGCAACGACGGTGAAGACGATGAACGCCACTACTATTCGCTGGATATGTCGGTGCATGATACGGGTTTCCTTTCAGGCAGTCTGAGAGAAAAGGTGAGACCTGCAGCGTTATCTCCCTTTTGGAGCCGTTCACGAAAGGAGGCTCGAATTAAACGTCGAAATCGACCAAAAACGTCTATTTCCGCATGTAATCGATCAATTTGACTTCCGCAATCCGGGCACCGGTCTCGTCGTAGTACGCTCCGTACGGGGCGACGCCGTGTTCCGGGGCGTAGCAGCCTTCCATGGCGACGCTCCCGGTCATTCGAATCTGTGAGACGTAACACTCGACGCCAGCGTAGGCTCATTTCTCGGTCACGTCGTACTCCATCGACCCCTTCCCGGACACAGCAGTCCACGTCTGGCCGCCCTGCAGGTCTTTGTCGTAGACGCCACTCATCGACGGCGAAAACATCGTCGTTATCGCGTACCGGCCGCCCGGCGAAAAGCCGATTTCTGCGAGCGCGTCGTCGCGTTCGAATGTCAGCGTCTTCTCCGTCGTCTCGCCTTCGAACGTGAAGACGCTGTGTATCGTTATCTGGTTTCCTTCGACGGACTGGACGTCCCAGACGAGTTGCCCGGAACCTTCTCGCTGGTCGCGTATCTCGTACGTGTACGTCGCAGGATTGTCGAACACGAACGGTGTGAACGTCGCGTCGTCGGTGATGGTCGCACTGTCCGCGCCCGGCCCGTCGGGCGAGGCGTTGTCGGGCATCTCGGCACCACCCGTACACCCTGCGAGAAGGACGACCACGACCACGAAGATGTCGGGACGCATTTACGCGATGCGGGCCGCTAGCTTTCCGAACACGGGCAGTTCGTACGTCTCACCCAAGTACGCCTTGTACAGCAGGAAGAGCCACGTGACGAACGCGAGGAATCCGACGACGAAGTAGATGAGCGTGAACAGCAGCGAAAACAGCCCACCGATGCGTGGAATCAACAGGAGTGCGAACTGGAAGATGCTCATGGCGACGTACAGGGCGAATAGCCCGACCCCAAACACGATGCTCTGGGCGGCGTGGAATCGGACGAACTCGTTTTTGCTCTCGACGAGGAAGAAGATGATACCGGTCAATGGTGCGAACTGATACGATAGTGCGCCAGCGATATTCTCGTCCAGTCCCGTCCCCGTCTTCAAGTGGGTCGATTCGTCCACGTCAGACCGTGTTGTCGGCTCTACTGCCATGGCATCACTTTGAACGATGTATCTATATAATTACTGATTGACACTATTCCATCAAACGGAACGGTTTCACCGAGTGAGACAGTGTTCAGAGAACGAAATATTATAAAAGAGAACGGAGAGAGTTAACCAATGGCAGAGGGGGAAACAGCGGAACTCGCGATCACCGTCGTTAAACGAGCAGGTGCACTCCGGGCACTGCGGAACCGGCCACTGACTCGGAGTGAACTGGAAACCGAACTCGGAGTCTCGCGGACGACGACCCACTGAATCGCCCGGAAGTTACGCGAGGACGCACTCGTCGAGCGAACCGACGGAGAGTACGCACTGACACCGCTCGGAGACGTCGCCGCAGGAGAGGTCGAACGACTACAGACGACCGTCGAGTTAGCAGTCCGACTGGAGCCACCGTTGCCGTCGCTCGCCGAAACAGGTCTCGAAGTGGAACTGCTCACGGTCGCGACGATTACGACGCAGGCGGTCGGTGACCCCTGCCGACCGCTTCGACGATTCGTCTCCCTGCTACAGGATTCCGGGACGCTTCGAGGATTCGACACGACGAGCATCGCACCGATGTACGCACACGAAATCCGCGCCAGTATCTTTGATGGGATGCAGACCGAAATCGTCTATCTCCCGACTGTCGTCGACCAGATTCTGTCGGACCACAGTGAGGAGATAGACGACGCCATCGGGAGCGGGTGACTCGAACTGTTCGTCCACGACGAGTTGCCGTTCGGATTGGCGCTGTTCGACGAGCGCGTCGGAATCGGTGGATACGACGCCATGGGCGTGCTCCGCGTCTTCGCGGACACAGACGACCCCGACGTTCGAGAGTGGGCCGAGTCGCTGTACGCACGGCATCGTGAGGCGGCGACACCCCTGCGAGAACACACCGACGTCCCGCGCTAACCCGCGTTTCTGCGCTCGGCGATTCGGTCGCCCACGTCGAGACCCGAGCTCAGCGCGAGGTGGACTCGCCCCTCACCGGCGACCCAGTCGCCGGCGAACCAGAGACGCTCGTCTTCCGCCTGTCGGAGTACGTCCCGGTCGGCCCCCTTGTCCGGCAGCGCGTCTCGCCACGTAATCACGTCGAACCAGTCAGGGGCCGCCAGCGAGTGGTCGGAACAGAGGTCTGCGACCCTGTCTGCCACCGCTGCGGCGACGTCGGCGTCCTCGTGGTCGGAGTGTTCCGCCGACCACGCTGGAGCCATCTGAACGACGAGGAGGCTCTCGTCGTCGGGAACGTGACCGGGTTTGCAGGACTCGCGGCCCACCCAGCCCACGTCGTGGGCCTTGTCCGTGTTCACCAGTGCGTAGTACGGCCGGTCGAGTTCGAACGGATAGTGGAGCGCCACGGACAGAATCGTGCGATACGGAACGTGGCCGACGTGCTCACGGAGGTCACGTCGCAGGTCGTCGTCCCAGTCCGCAAGGTCTATCAGGGAAGCAGTGACCGGCGCAGGCGGCGTGAGAACGAGATCGTCCCACGGGCCGTACTTGTCCCCATCGGCGTCTTCGACGTACCACCGTCCGTCTCGACGGAGGCCGGTGACTCGCGTGTTGAGTCGGACAGTCGCTCCACTCGCGTCGAGCAGTCGCTCGCCGAGGGTTTCAATACCGTCACGATACGTCCACTTCGGCGTGTCCTCGTCGCGTCCCTCGGCGACCGTCTCGTCCACGTCGAACGTCCAGACCGGCCCGTCGACTTCGACCAGTTCATCCGAGCAGTCCGAGAGTTCACGGACGACGCGGGAGACGCGCTCGTCGTCGCTTTTGACGTAGTTAGCTCCGGTGTCGTAGACACGTCCGACCCGCGTTCGCGTGGCTGCGCGACCGCCGACGCGGTCGGTTCGCTCGAAGAGGGTCACGGCTGCGTCGTCTCGAAGCGCGTACGCGACGCCGAGTCCGGCGACACCAGCACCGACGACGGCCACGCGAGTCACGTCAGTTCTCCTCGTCCTCGTTTTCGGTACCCTCGCTCTCTGCGCTCTCCCCTTCCGCCTCCTCACTCTCCTCGGACTGACCTTCCTCGTCGTCCGGTGCCGCTTCCTCCAGTTCGTCCTGAATGAACGTGTCGTCTCCTGGTATCGGCATGGCTGGACACCTATCGAGAGTTCGGACGCCGGCAGGAAAGTGGTTGTGGCGTCCGAGAGGGTCATCACTGAAATCCGGGTTCGGCCCACTCGTCATTCTAACATCACGATTGATGCAAAAGTTCAAGGAACATCTGTCGATATCAGTATGCGAGAAAATGGACAACGAACAGCAACTGTCGGTGGGGCACCTCGTCTCGGACGGCTCCGAGGTGACGATTCCAGTGGTTGAAATCCTGACGGGAAGAGGGTTCGTCACCGGGAAATCGGGGTCGGGGAAGTCGAACACCGCGTCAGTCATCGTAGAGCAGCTGCTGGACGCCGGGTATCCGGTCGCCATCATCGATGCGGACGGTGAGTACTACGGACTGAAAGAAGAGTATGAGCTCTTACACGTCGGCGCAGACGAAGAGTGTGACATCCAGGTCGGGGCCGAACACGCAGAGAAAGTGGCGTCGCTCGCGCTCGACCAGAACGTCCCGGTCATCATCGACGTGTCGGGGTATCTGGACGACGACGAGGCCGATGAACTCATCCGCGAGACGGCACGTCACCTGTTCGCCAAGGAGAAGAAGCTAAAGAAGCCGTTCTTGCTGGTGGTCGAGGAGTGTCACGAGTACATTCCGGAAGGCGGCGGGATGGGCGAGACGGGCAAGATGCTCATCAAGGTCGGCAAGCGTGGGCGGAAACACGGACTGGGCATCATGGGCATCAGCCAGCGTCCCGCCGACGTAAAAAAAGACTTCATCACGCAGGCGAACTGGCTGGTCTGGCACCGCCTGACGTGGGAGAACGACACCAAGGTCGTCAGCCGAATCGTCGGCGACGAGTACGGCGAGGCGGTTCCCGACCTGAACGCTGGCGAGGGGTTCGTCCAGACCGACTGGACCGACAGCAGCATCCGGCGGGTGCAGTTCAACCGTAAGCGAACCTTCGACGCGGGTGCGACGCCGGGGTTGGACGACTTCGAGCGCCCGGAACTCAAGTCGGTCAGCGACGCGCTGATGGAAGACCTGGAAGGAATCACGGAACTCAAAGAGCAAGAACACGACCGAGTAGCGGAACTCGAAAGCAAGTTGGAGCGCAAGCAAGAGCAGATCGCCGATCTGGAAAACGAACTCCAGACGGCGCGGGACGTCTCCGCCGCCGCGCGTAAGATGGCGAACGCGCTCGCCCACGGCGATGTGGGAGGCCCGGAGGACTTCGAAGAGCGACTCCGGGAGAAAAACGAGCGTATCCATGAACTCGAAGTTCGAATCGACGAACTCGAGAACGACCAGACCGACCTGGTCGCGTTCGAGGTGGGCGAGTCCGATGGCGAAGACTCGCCCGACGTGACAGCGACGAAGCGGACGGAGGAAACGACGGACGTCGAAGCGACGGGAGACGACGCACCGGCGACAGACGACTCCACGAACGAAGACGGAGGGAGGGAAGATGCGGACCTCACCCCAATTTCGGAAGCCGAGGACCCGGTCGCCGCCTACCAGGAACGACTCCGGCAACGGGGGCAGGAACTCGGCAGCGCCGTCTCGGGGGAGCCGAATCCCGATTCGGCGTCGCTCGTGGAACTGGCGAACGCGAGCCCCGTCGTGGTTCGAATAGCGGCCGCACGTCGGGAATCACTCTGTAACGAAAGTCACACGTGGGACATCGTCGCCGCACTCGCCAGGGACGGCCCGATGACGGTCCACGAACTCGCGGACGAGGTGACGGCCTCCGTTGAGCAGATTCAAAGCCTCCTGTCGGAACTCAAAAAGCGGTCGTTCGTCGGGCGCGACGAGAAACGGCGATACGCACTTGACCGTGAGGGGATGACCGCGGTCATCACCGACCCCGACCAGCGCGCACGACACACCGAACTGCACTCGCAGTGGCGGGACTAACGCCACTCCTCGTCGATACCGGCATCGCGCTCCGCATCGAGGAGGTCCCGTGGCTGCCACTCGCCGGACACGCGACATCGGTAGACGAGCAAGCCACCGACCGCGAGGAGTGCGCAAACGACGAACAGGGAGACGAGGAGGAGCGCACTGAGTTGCACCATCGGTACTCGTTAGCGCTCCGTCAGCCTCGGTCTTTCGGCCTCCTCGTCCTCGTCGTCGGCCCCTCGGAGAAACCAGAACGCACCGCCGGCCATCAGCCGATACCGGCCGTCATGGCGACGAAATCGACGGTCCCGGCGTCGGTACTCCGATCCAGATACGCGAGACAAGTAAACCACAGGACGCCAAGAATGGGGAGAAAAAGCGTGTACCGACGGTCGTCACCCGTCTCGCCCATCGTTCGGTCGGTTAGTTTTTGTCCACTACTGACCTGCCTCTATCGCCACTGTCGTGCCAGGGAGTCATAAATTCATCTACGTAATACTAAATATAAGAATTTACAACAAAGCATAAAGAACGAATTCGGTGTTGAGTACGTTCGCGTGGGTATTGAGTCGACTCGAAAGTCCATCGTCTCCGCGTCGACTCGCCCGCTCCGGCGAACTGCGATGCCCGTTCGTGGGAAACACGTCCCGTGGACGGCCCACCGAGACAACAATCAAAAGTGAATGTTTTCTATTAGTGGTGAACTCAGCTGGACCTGCTCACGAACACCATCGCGCCGTCCTCGACGTCGAGTTCGTCGAGTCGGCCCGAAAACTGGTAGCAGTCGCTAGCACCTACGACGACTCCGTCGACGGTTCGCTTTCGAACCTCGTCCGACGATTCGACCGGAGCGCCACCCGCTTTCGGCGCGATACGACCGGTGACCGAGATGCTGTAGGAAGCGGGGGCATCGGGCCGACCACCGTAGACAGTGATGGTCTTCGGGAGGTTTTCGGGTCGGTCGTCGTGACTGCCGGAACGTCCACCGTCGCTGGAACCGTTGGTATCGGATTCACCGCCGTTGCCGGAACGGCCACCGTTCCCGGAGTTTCCGTCGGTTCTCGCTTTTCCGCGGCCCGCTGCCGCCTGTTTCGCCTCGGTTGGAACACCGACCGGGATGGACGTGTCGGGAGACGCTCCGACATTGGTCGTGGACACGTCGCCCGTCGTGCCGCCGGTCACGTCGGAGTTCTTCACGGCGACGCTTCCGCCGTGGAAGCCGCCGTTGACGGCGTAGCCAGCACCGGAACCACCGACCTGAATGTCGCTGTTTTTCACCGCGATGTCGGCGTACCAGCCCCAGAAGCCGCGCCGGTTCGGTCCGTTTCGGTTCTGTGGCCCGTCGCCGGTCACCTCGATGACGCTGTCTCGCATGAACGACCCCTGCGTACCGAGTCGGACGTTGGCGATGTCGCAGTTGGCGACGTAACAGCCCTCGACCTGTACTGGACCGTTTCCGGTCGCGTGTTCGGGCACCCCCGGGCCGCTGGCGTAGATGCCGTTGTTCGAGAATCGCTGGAGATTACAGTTTCTGATCGTCAGAGTACCCGCGTGCTCGTCTTGCACCCAGATACCGCCAGCGTACCCGGTCTCACCGTCCACTTTCTCACACCCGTCGCCGAGGTAGACGTTCTCGATGACGCCTGTGCCTCCGGCGTCGACTCTCGGCATGATTTGATAGAAACTTCCGTCGCCGAAACCGACCGCCTTCCCGTGGAAGCCGACGTTTCGAATCGTCCAGTCGCTTCCCGTGGCGACGAGTTTCGCCTGCGCACCGTCGGCACTCTGGTCGATGAGGACGTTCTCGAACGTCTCCCCACTTCCGACCTGTATCGTCTTGGTCTCACCAGCCGAGAGGGTGATGGTGCGATAGTTCGCGGCGGTCGCGGTTCCACTCGCCACGACCCCCGTCGCCGACGCGACTGCCGCACCTGCCAATCGGAGGTACGACCGTCGGTCGAGCAGTGATGTCTCTAATCGAGTCTTGCTTGCCATTTCGTCGCGTGCCATGCACCCAGAACGTCAAATCGACCATTATTGAAGCTTCTGATTCGAGTTCAATGTAAGATGATATTCTTAAGTTTACGCTGACGGCTATCGGACGGGAACGCGCTGACCGGCGGTGGGTCGAAGTGCGTCGAGGTGTTTCTGTGCCCAGAGTTCGAGCGTCGTGAGCGCAGAAATCGGCTGGAGATGGTCGGCACGTTCGTCCAGGTGCTCGCGTTGGAGGTCACGCACCGCGTCCGAATCGAACAGATCGCGCTCGCAGGCATCGTCGAGCAGACCGTCGACGAACGTTCGCATCGTCTCGTTTTCCCTGTACCAGCGACCCATCCGACAGGTGTCCGGGCCGACGACTCGCTTTTTGACGTTGTCCGCGACGAATCCCACCGCGTGGAGCGCGAGCGGTGAGGTCGGCGGTCGTTTCGTACGGTTGTACGGAACGCTTTTCGCGGGACCGGCGACCCGGCGAGCGACTTCGAGTTTGAGCGGTGCGACGGCGGACGGAATCTTGCCGCGAGTGCCGGGAATCGACCCGATTCGGTACCGGTCGTAGGGCATTCGAGCCACGTGGTCCATGAACTCGCCGTCGGCGAAGGGAACCCGCGTTCCGGCCTGACTCCGGTAGAGGCGGTTCGACCGGAAGTGTGAGTCGGCGAATATCTCCCAGAGCGCGTCCAGTGTGCGATGTTCGCGCTGCGGTTGCGTGCTCCGTTCGACCACACGACCCAGCGATTGTTTTGGCATCACGTCGGAATCAAGGAGCGTCTGGACGTCGGCGGGAGACAGTTGCGCTTTCTGGGCGACCAGCGCGTCGACCGATTGTTTACTCGTCAGGTGCGAGCGATACATCACGTCGCCGAAAAATTCACCCTGACTGCTTCCCTCGAACAGGACGTCTACCTGTCCGGAGACGTCGTTCAGCGCCGCGGGGAGATTGACGAAAAACGACCACTGCAACATCCCGTCCATGATGCTCACGCCCCGGTCGATGGCGGTCACGAACTCCTCGGCGGAGTACTCACAGAACTGGTTCGGGAGTTCGAGCGACCGGGCGACGCGCTCTGCCCCGATACGGTCTTCCTGTGTCACCGAGTTGTCGTACGTGAACGTCTGGACGGGGCCGATTTCGTCTCTCAGGGCGGCGACGAGAGTCCTGCTGTCGAGTCCCCCGGAGAGCCACACCCCCGCCCGGCCATCGATGGTATCCGCGACGTTCGAGACGACGCGGCGATACCGTCGAACTGCCTCCTCTACGTACCCCGCCTGCGGTGCGATACCGAAGTCGGGTTCCCAGTAGCGATTCGTCTCGACGTTGCCGTCGTCGTATCGCAGGTAGGAAGCGGGACGGAGCGATCGAACGTCGTTCACGAGCGTCTTCCGACCGAAGACGTACCCCATGAACAGGAGGTCGCTCACCGCTCGGTCGTCGATTCGTGGGTCGGAGAGGCGCGTCACGAGCGATGAGAGTTCGCTGCCGAACAGGAACCCGTCGACGGTCGAGTAGTAACAGGGCCGCGTCCCGAGTTTGTCTGTCGCGACGACGAGCGACGACCGGTCGGCGGCCGCGAGCAAGAACGGGCCGCTGAGTTGCGGGAGGATTCGGTCTGGGTCGTCGAGGACGCGTCGGAAAATCTCGGCGGTCGAGAGTCCCAGTTCCGAGCGGTTCGAAACCACGCCGTGGAGCACGCCAGCACGGCGACCGTCGTCCCACGTCGTCCAGCCATTCTCGTCTTTCTGTCCGTGATGGACCAGGCCGATTCGACAGTCTCCTGCGGGCAGTTCGGCAGTCTCGTACCACGGTTCGTCGTCCATCGCGTCGAACATCTCACCGAGTGCTCGACTGCTGACAGTGCCACCTGTTACGCCGGGCATAGCTCAGACGTTCACGACTGCCTATATTGTTATGTGACGCCTTCGGCGGAATTAGGCCGTGTTTGCCGGCGAACGTAGAGGAATCGAAATCGGTTGGGGAGTGCCTACTCCGGAGCGTCCTCGAAAAATTCCGCACACAGTTTGCGTTCCGCGGCCCGCAGGTGTTCATGGAACGTCGAACGCGAGATTCGCATCGACTCCGCGAGGTCGTCGCCGGTGACGGGGCGAGGCCAGTCGAAAAAACCGCTGACGTAGGCTTTCTGTAGTGCGGTCAGTTGCCGTTCGGTGAGGTTGTCGGTCAGATTCTCGATGAAGTCCGCTTTCGTCCGCGCCGGCCGTTCACGATGGCGGTAGGCGAGCAGTTCCGTCCCGGGATACGACGCTTTCAGTCGCTCGACGAGGCCGCGAACGTCGGCCTCTTGGGGAAACTCGACGACGACCCGCGAGTCCTCGGGCGTGGCGGAAATCGCCTGCGTCTTCCCGCCGTAATCCGACATGGTCGAGACGAACGTTCCTGCCGGAAGGACGAACTCGACCAGCGCCTCCCCGTCGTGTTCGGCGACCAGTCTGGCTTCCCGTACGTCGTCTCTGCGTTCGGCCGCCGTGAGAACCGCGTCGGGGTCGGCCCCGCGAACCGAGAAAAAGGAGACGACGGAGCCGTCGTCGCGGTTCGCCGACTGGCGGTAGGTGATCTCCGCGTCGGCCCGTTCTGCGACGTCCACGAAGAACAACTCAGAACTCCTGAACGAGAACTCCGCTTCGACGACGCTGTCGGCGATGAGGATGCGGCGCGTCTCGCGGGCGTTGATGGCGCTTCCGATGGCCCGACTCAACGACCGGAAGACGACCTGTTCGCGCTCGTCGAAGGCGTCCGGTTCCGCGGCACAGACGACGAGTACGCCGTACTCCGTGTCGTCGTAAACGAGGGGGACGGCGGCGACTGCGGCACACCCCTCGATTCCGACCTCGGCGACCTGCACCGTGCCGGTTTCGAGCGTCTGCGTAACGATGGGGTGGTCGGGGTCGGGGTCACAGTCGCCCGCCATCGCTCGAACCGTGACGCTGTCGGTTCTGATGTCGCGGTCGCCGACCCAGGCGAGTGTGAACGGGTCGACGCTCACGACGCGGTCACAGACCGCCGCCTCGATGGCTTCGCGACTGGAGGCTTCCACGATCGCGCTCGTCACGTCTCCGAGCAATCCTTCGATGCGTTCGAGGAGGTGTTCGAGTTCGTCGGCCCGCCGTCGGGCCTCGAACTCGGCGCGTTTTCGGTCCGTGACGTCGGTCTGGAAGCCGACGAAGTGGGCGACGTCGCCCGTCTCGTCGCGAACCGGCGCGATGTCCACGCGATTCCAGAACTGCTCGCCGTCCTTCCGGTAGTTCCGGAGTTCGACCGAGACGGGTTCGGCGGCGTCGATGGCGGTTCGCATCGCCGCGACGGCGTCGGCATCGGAGTCTTCACCCTGGAGGAATCGACAGTTGCGACCGACCACCTCGTCTTCGGGGTAGCCCGTCAGTTCCTCGAACGCTTCGTTGATGAAAATGAGCGGGTTGTCGTCGCGGTGTGCGTCGGCGATGGTTATTCCGACGGGTGCCTCGTTGATGGCTCGCTCTTTCAGTTCGAGTTCTGCGGTCACGTCCTCGAACACGTCGAACTCGTGGAACACGAGCGTAACACACTCGTCGTCGGGATGGGCAGTAATCTCGTACTGCGTCTCGCCGAGCGAGATTCGGAACGACTGCGGTTCGCCGTGACGAATCGCCGCCTCGCAGTGGTCGAGAATCGTCTCGCCCACGGTCGTCGGAAGCGAGTCCGGAAGCCGTTCCCCGAATCCGAGTCCGAGGAGCTCGCATGCAGGGTCGTTCCGGTACGTGACCGTCCAGTCGCCGTCGAGCGCGAGCACCGGGTCTGCGAGGCGTTCGACCGCCCGTCGCGCCGCCGCAGACTGCTCAGAACTGTCCATAGGCGACGTACGGCGTGATGGGAAAAAAGTGGTTCAGTTGTCGGCCAGTGGCCGACCGTTCGCACTCGGCGTGACGCGGGTTTCGAGTGCGAGCGTCCCGAGCGCGAGTACGGCGCACATCCCCACGAGGACGGGCCAGAGCACGCTCTCCATGCCCGCATCGAAGAAGGCTCCGCCGACCACGGAGCCGACACCGAAGCCGAGTCGCTTCGCTACTTCGACGACGGAAAGCTGGGAGCCCCGAACGTCACGCTCGCCCACGTCGCTCGCCAGCGCGGTCACGATGGGCGAGTGGAGCAGTTCGCCGACGGTTCTGAGGACGAGAAACGCACCGACGAGCGCGACTCCGAGGGCGCGCGGCGTCCAGTGGGCGACGATTATCGCGACGAAGCTCGCGGCCCAGAACCCGGTCGAAAGCAAGAGTCCTCGCGTGCGCCGCCACCGGCGCGCGCGAGCGACGACCGGCATCTGGAAGAGGACGATGACGAGGGGATTCAGCACGTACAGCGTTCCGAGTTGTTCGCTCGAGAGCCCCAGCGCCGACTGTGCGAACACCGGAACCGTCGATTGCATCTGAGCGTAGGCCACCGCGAAGCCGACGTTCAGGACCGCGATCCACAGGATGAGAGGATGCGTGACCGCTCGTGACCAGTTCCCGAGGGTTCGACCGACCGAGGCGGAGTCGTCCCCATCGTGTGACCGCGGCAGTGCGACAGCGAGCAAGAGCGCGACCACGCCGCAGGTCACGCCGTCGACGACGAAGACGGCCGATTTCGCCAGTCCGTAGAGGACGCCCCCGGCGACGAACCCGGACCCGAACCCGGCGTTGTTGGCGACCTTGAGGAGACCGAAGGCGCGTTCACGGTCGTCGCGGACGGTCAGGTCGGCCACCATCGCCTGACTCGCGGGGGGAAACAGACCCAGCGTGAGCCCCGCCGCCGTGGCGACGACGACGAACGCCGGCGCGGTCTGAACCAGCGCGTAGGCCGCGAGGGTCGGAAACGAGAGCGCCATACTCGCCGTCATCACCGGCTTGCGACCGTAGCGGTCGGCGAGATACCCTCCGGCGGTCGTGCCGACCGCAGTGGCGACGTTGTTCGCCAGGAGACCAGTTCCGACCAGCGTGAAGGGGATGCCGACCTCGCCGTAGAAGTAGAGGGTGGCGAAGGGATAGACGATGCCGGAGCCAAAGAGGTTGATGAACTGTCCGACGGCGACGACGTAGACGGCGCGACGGAACCCACGAAAGTCGTCGAACACGTCGAACGACACGCAGGCTGGGCCGAAAAGGCATCGATTGGCTGTAAGGCGTGCCGGGTTCCGGAGGTTCTTGGTAGCCGAGTGGGAGGGAGACGTATGTCACGAATTCCCAAGCCGGTCGTCGGCGACGCCGTCACGAGCACCGAATCGTGGGAGACGCTCGAATCGCTGGTCGCGGTTCGCAACCGGATGGCAGGACAGGAGGGCGAAGCCGAGGGAGCGCGTGTCGTCGTGGACGCCTTCGAACGCGCTGGCGCACGCGAGGTCGAAATAAACGAGTTCGAAATTCCGGGCTGGTGGCGCGGGTCGTCGTCGCTCGCGCTCGGAGACGAGACGCTCACGGCAGACCACGAGGTCATCGCACTCCCGGGAACGCCGAGCGGCGATGCGACGGCCGAACTCGTGGACGTGGGGTGTGGTCTCCCGAAGGATTTCGAGGAACGCGACCTCGACGGAAAGATAGTGATGGCGTCCAGCAAGACGCCCGAGAGCCACGACCGCTGGATTCACCGGATGGAAAAGTACGCGAGCGCGGCGGACGCCGGGGCGGTCGGGTTCGTCTTCCGCAACCACGTCGAGGGCTGTCTGCCACCGACCGGCGAGGTGGGCTATCACAACCGCCCCGGACCGATTCCGGCGGTCGGCGTCTCTGCCGAAATCGGGGCACGCTTGCGCCGCGAGTACGAGGGCGAGACGGCGACCCTCTCGGTCGACTGCCGGAACGAACCCACCGACTCGCGGAACGTCGAGGCGGTCGTCGGCCCGGACACCGATGAAAAAGTACTGGTGACCGCACACGTAGACGCCCACGACATCAGCGAGGGTGCGAACGACAACGGCGCGGGGAGCGCCCTGGTCGCCGAAATCGGACGGCTACTCGAACAGGTCGAACTCGACACGCGAGTTCGCCTCGTCACCTTCGGGTCAGAAGAAATCGGTCTGTACGGTGCCTACCACTGGGCCGAGACGCACGACCTGGATTCGGTGAAGTGTGTCGTCAACATCGACGGCGCGGGGAACTCCCGCAACCTCGGCGTGGGAACGAACGGGTTCGACGAACTCGGCGAGACGTTCGCGGAGGTGACCGACGACCTGCGCGTGCCACTCTCGACGCACGAAGGAATCAGCCCGCACGGCGACCAGTGGGCGTTCGTCCAGGAGGGCGTCCCGGCGGTCATGGCCTACTCGCGCTCGGAGGGCAGTGGGCGCGGGTGGGGCCACACCCACGCCGACACGCTGGACAAACTGGACATCCGCGACCTGCGCGCGTTGGCGCTCGTGTTGACGAACGTGGTGGTCGCGCTGGCAGAGGAAGGACGCGAGATACCCCACAAGTCCCGCGACGACATCAGAGACGAGATAGACGACGGCTACGTCGAAGAGTTGAAAATCGGCGGGCGGTGGCCCTACGACGAGTAAGTTCGAAAATCGGGGTCGAGAGGCGACTCACACCAACGTCGTCGGGCGGTTCGAGAGGTAGTCGAACACGGCACCGAGCGCGAAGCCGTAGGCGAAGTGGCCGAGGAGCGTGAGCAGGAGATAGAGGACGAGCAACATCCCGGTGTAGCCGTCGTAGAACGCGAGCGAGAACCCGGTCCAGAGGACGAATCCGTAGGGGAGGCCTTTCGTGGCGTACTTCTCGCCGGGGAGGTACGTCCCGATGGAGGCGAACAGGAGCGGCCACGTTATCATCCCGCCGCCGAGGAAGATGATGTACCCGACCGCCGCCGGATTCGCGGGGTAGAGCCCCCCTGCTCCAGTGAGGTCGGCGAGCACGACGAACGAGTTGAGGTCGAACGCGTCGATGCTCGCGGCGACGATGAGCACGGCAGTCATGACTGCCGTGCCGACCAACCCACCGATAGCGCCGATGAAACCGTCGACGACGATGCCCGTGAGGTTGTCGAAGTCCGGCTCTGCGACTTCGTCACTGACCTCCACGACGGGTTGTGTATCATTATCTGCCATGGGAGTCCTTACCACCCCGAACGGCAAAAACGTTCCCAGTCTGAATATCCGATATAGCTAAATAGAGAGGGTATAGTTAGTAATGTCCTTCAAATGCTCTAAGTAAATAGAAAATAGTTAGTAAAAATCCCCGGAACTACTAAGTAAATGGAAGTTCATTAAAGATAAAGAGATGATGGGGTACATCCGTCTCTTACCCCTACACGAACAATCCAGTGGACTGATTCCACGCGGAACGCGAGCAGAGGTGTTCCAGCAGATTTTCGTCGTTTTTCTCGTTCTCGGCGTCCTCGTCGGCGTCGTCGTCATCGGATACATGCTCTACACGGCGTACAAGTACCGGGACGGTAACGGGTCACACGAATTTACGCCTCCGACGCTCGGCGAACTCCCGAGCGGGAACGAGGGCGGGCGGAAACTGCTTTACTCGTTCAGTCTAAGCGCTATCATCGTCGTCTCACTCGTCCTCTGGACGTACGGTACGCTCCTCTACGTCGAGGACGATTCGCCAGCAGAACACGAGGACGTCCTGAACGTGAAAGTCGTCGGCACCCAGTTCAGTTGGACGTTCATCTATCCCAACGGTCACGAGAGCGATACATTGCGGGCACCGCGTGGGAAGGAGGTGAAACTCACGGTCACTTCGGACGACGTGTTCCACACGTTCGGCGTCCCCGAGCTACGGGTGAAGACGGACGCGATACCGGGCCAGCAGACCGACACATGGTTCATCGGAGAGGAGACGGGCACCTACGCGGCGCGATGTTTCGAACTCTGCGGGTCGGGCCACTCCTACATGACGGCGAAGGTCGTCGTGATGGAACCGGACAAATACCGGGAGTGGTACGCGAAGACGAACGACTCGACCACCAGTAATTCGAACGGCACGACGACGACCAGTCCCACGACCACCAATTCGACAGCATGACCGACGAAACCCATCACAGCGCGTTCCCGCCGACCAGTTCCGTCCGACGGTGGCTCGTCACGACGAACCACAAGGACGTCGGAATCCTCTACACCATCACCGCGCTCTTTTTCCTGCTCTTCGGCGGTGTCCTGGCGCTGCTGATGCGCGTTCAGATGTGGACGCCGGGAACGGGTATCCTCTCGTCGCTGTCGTACAACGAGACCGTCTCCACACACGGTCTCATCATGGTGTTCTGGTTCCTCTCGCCGTTCGCGTTCGGATTCGCTAACTACGTCGTCCCCCTACAGCTCGGCGCGAAAGACCTCGCGTTTCCGCGACTCAACGCGCTGTCGTACTGGCTCTATCTCTTCTCAGGGCTCTTGCTCGGCGTGTCGTTCTTCCTGGGGGGCAGTCTGTCCGGCGGGTGGACGATGTACGCACCGCTCAATCTCCCCGTCTACACGCCGAGCGTGGGAGCGACGACCGGCGTGCTGGCGTTGACCCTCTTCGTCGCCTCCGTCACCGTCTCGTCGGTCAACTTCCTGACGACGATGCACCGGATGCGAGCCGAAGGGATGACGCTCTGGCGGATGCCGCTTTTCTCGTGGACGATACTGCTCACCGTCTGGATGATGCTCTTCGCGTTCGCCGCTCTGCTCGCGGCACTGCTCATCCTCTCGTCCGACCGGATTCTCGGGACGACCTACTTCACGGCGAAGGCCGGTGGCTCGTTGCTGTGGGCACACCTGTTCTGGTTTTTCGGTCATCCCGAGGTGTACATCGTCTTCTTCCCGGCGCTCGGCGTGATGGCCGAGACGTTCCAGACCTTCACCGGTCAGCGCCTCGTCGGCCGGAAGTGGTTCATCTTGGCGATGATACTCGTGGCGCTCCAGAGTTTCCTGGTCTGGATGCACCACATGTTCCTGACCAGCATCAACCTCCAGATCAAGACGCTGTTCATGGCGACCACCATCGGTATCTCGCTTCCGTTCGACCTGATGGTGTTCGCGCTCATCTATACGATGATGAAGGGACGGGTGCGATTTACGACGCCGTTTCTCTTCTCGTTCGGCGCACTCCTGTTGTTCATCATCGGCGGCATCACGGGGGTCTTCCTCGGTGCGGTCGTGCTGGACTACGAGTTCCGGGGTACCTACTGGGTGGTCGCGCACTTCCACTACGTGATGGTTGGTGGCGTGACGGCACTCGTCGGTGGACTGTACTACTGGTTCCCGAAGATGTCCGGGCGGATGTACGACGAATTCCTCGGCAAGGTTCACTTCGCGCTGTACTTCGTCGGTTTCAACCTGCTTTACTTCCCGATGTTCGTCGCCTGGGAGACCCCCCGCCGTGATTTCGTCTACGACGTCGCCTTCGTCCCGTGGCACCGTCTCGCGACCGTCGGCGCGTTCGTCCTGGGCGTGTCGTTTCTCGTGATGTTCTACAACCTCTCGAAGAGCCTCGTCTCCGGCGAGACGGCGGAGGACAACCCGTGGGCATTCTCGACCACGACCGAGTGGGCGATTCCCTCGCCACCGCCCCTCGACAACTTCCCCGGCAGTCCGAGTTTCGCCGGGGGGTCGCTCCGATTCGAGCCGAGCGCGACGGACGGGGGCGAGGGAGACGCATCACGCGTCTCGTCGGGCGTCGAACCCGACGGCGGGGTGGCCAGCGTCGGACACGGGGAAGACCACGCGAGCATCTGGCCGTTCGTCGTCGGCGTCGGGGCGTTTTTCACCTTCCTCGGTCTGTCCGGGTTCGAACAGGGCCGCCTGGTCGGCGGCACGGCGGGAGTCGCCTACCTCGTCGCGCTCGGTGGGGGGTTCGCGCTCGGGCTGTTCGCGCTCGTCTCGATGGCGAGCGAGCGATTCCACGGACCGGAGGGGCCGTTCGGCGAGAGTTGGCCCTTCGAAGGTGTCGAGAACACGAAACTCGGCATGTGGATATTCCTCGCCTCCGACGTGGTGTTGTTCGGCGCGTTCATCGGGTCGTACGTCTTCATCCGCGTCGCTTCCGGGTGGGTCGAGTGGCATCCGGTTCCCCACGACCCGCTGCCCGGTCTCGTGAACACCTACCTGCTGCTGACGAGCAGTTTCAGCGTCGTGTTGGCACTCGTGGCAGCGGAGCGGAACAGTCGACGGGGACTCGTGGCGAGTCTCGTCGTCACGTTCGCCCTCGGAGTGGCGTTCCTCGTGAACAAAGCGATAGAGTGGCAGGAGCTGTTCCACGAAGGGCTGACCCTCTCTGCGAACGTCCGAACGTCGACGTTCTACCTGACGACCGGACTGCACGCAGCACACGTCATCGTCGGCCTGTTCGTCGTCCTATACCTCGTCGCCCGAGCGTGGCGCGGGGCCTACCTGGACGACGAACGACCGGTCGAGTACTTCGGGCTGTACTGGCACTTCGTGGACATCGTCTGGCTGTTTCTCTTCCCGCTTTTCTACATCCTGTAACCATGACCAAGACGAAACTGTACACGGCGATATACGTCCTCCTGTTCGTGCTGGCGACTGCACAGGTGCTCGTCGAGTTCGCGGGATTCGCCTACTGGACGGGGTTCGCGGCCATCGTCGCGCTGTCGTTCGTGAAAGCGTTGTTCGTCGCGGGCTACTATCAGCATCTCAGATACGAACCACGGTCGATTTCGTTCGTCGTGCTGGTGGGACTGCTCGCCGCGCTCGCGCTTACGCTCGCGGCGTCGTACTCCATCCTCTAGCCCATCACGAGTTTCACGACGACGGCCAGCACGAACAGCGAAGCCCAGACCCAGAGCGCCGCGAGGGTGGCCTGTGCACTGTCCAGCCCCCGGTACCGCGACGACTGGTAGGTCCCCCAGAAGACGTACCCAGCGCCGACCAGGACCGTGAGAGCGACGACGGCCGTCGACGCACCTCGCCGAATGGCTGCCGGGACCGTCTCGCCACTGACGAAGAGGACGGCCCCCGCGCCAGCGACGAGCGCACCGAGAACGAATCCGGCCACCCAGACGGTGGGATTCGATGCGAACGCTCGAAGTCTCTCCTCTACGTCGGGCGTCTTTCCGTCAACCGCGTATCGTTTCCAGTTCCACCCACGCGCGAGTCCGAACGCGAGCGCGACCAGCGCGAATCCCATCACCAGGACGCTTGCACCGTAACCGAACGACGCCATACGTAACGGTCTTTAGTTACATTCCCAGGCGCATAAACGTTCGTCTCGGTCACGTGCCGTCTTCGACGCGGGCCGCGAGTTCGGGAAGCACCTCGGTCACGTCACCGCGCAGGTCGAATTCGACGCGGGAACTGACCGGCGTTTCCTCCAGGTTGATCACTGCCGTCGTCGCACTCCGGGCAGCGATTCGCGGCAGTGACGCCGCCGGTTCGACGCTGAGCGACGAACCGATGGCGAGGAACACGTCGGCCCGCCGCGCGTGCTCGCGGGCGCGCTGAAGGTCGGATTCGTCCAGTCGTTCGCCGAACAACACCACATCGGGTTTGAAGACGCCACCGCACGCACAGCGCGGTGGGCACTCTCCCGATTCGACGCGCGCTCTGACCGGCCCCGCGTCGGTCCGACGTCCGCACGCCTGACAGACGACGTGATGAGCGTTTCCGTGCAGTTCGACCAGTTCGGCGGACGTTCCGTCGTGCAATCCGTCCGTGTTCTGCGTGACGATAGCGTCCAGGTGACCGCCTGCCGCGAGGTCGGCGAGTGCGTCGTGGGCGGCGTTCGGTTCGACGTCATCGCCGAACATCGTCTCGTGGAGTTCGAGTCGGTCGGCCCAGAACCCTGCCGGGTCCGTCCGGAATCGCCGGTAGTGGAAATCCTTGGGGTCGAACCGGTTCCAGACGCCCGACTCACTTCTGAAGTCGGGGATGCCAGATGCAGTGCTCACACCGGCACCGGTGAGTGCGACCGTGGCGTCGGCAACCCGGAGTTCCTCCGCGAGACGTGCGACCTCCTCCATACGAGTCAGTTCGTCCCGGCGAGATTGTATAGTTGTGGGAGAATGACGAACGACCGACGTGTCACGACCGCTGCCATCCGGTTTATACCGGTGCCGGTTCTCTCCCCCCACATGGCCCGTATCGTCGCTGGAACGGACGACGTAGAGACGAGCGAGCGCATCTGTGAGTACCTGCAGTCCCGACTCGACGCGACCGACATCGTAACCGTCGTGAACTCGCTCCACGGCGGAAACGACGACGAGGCGGTCGAAGAAGGGAAACGAGCACTCCGCGTGTTCGAAGACCGTCTCGGCGAACGGTTCGAGGTAGAACTGGAACAGAACACCCACGCCAGCGACCCGGCACACGACCTCCTGACCCTCGCGGACGAACGCGACGCCGACGAAATCGTCATCGGTCTCAGCCAGAAACGGACTCCTGCGAAGAAGGTGCTTTTCGGAAGCATCACCCAGTCGGTCCTCCTGCAGACGAAGCGACCGGTGGTCGGCGTCCCGATTTCGAAATCTACCTAAAAACCCGGGGGCGTTTTCAAACTCTGGGAATGGCCCGGACGGTTAAGGAACGACCTTCCTAACCACGGCGTACGACCCGCATCGCACGGAAACCATCGCAATCGACGAAAACTCGTTCACACACATGAATCTCTTCGGTCAGGCCGCCGCTGGGACGCTCCTCGGTCTCACGCTGATAGCGGTCGCACTCTGGCTCACGCGGTCGATAGATAGCCCCGAAACCGCACCCGACACTCGCACAGATACGACTACCGACGAAAAAGCAGCCACCAAAGCCGACGGCGGGTATGTCACCGGCTTCGAAACGGGATACGGGAAACCGTCCGGTCTCGTCAGGTGGATAACGACGGTCGACCACAAGGACATCGGCGCACTCTACCTCCTCCTCGGAGCGGTGGCGTTCTTCTGGGGTGGGACGGACGCGATGATGATGCGAACGGAGATGTTCACCGCCAACGTGGACGTGTGGAACGCCGAGACGTACAACGGTCTGTTCACGATGCACGGCATCACGATGCTCTTTTTCTTCGCGACGCCCGTGCTGTTCGGCTTCGCCAACTACTTTCTCCCCCTGCTCTTAGACGCCGACGACATGGCGTTCCCGCGACTGAACGCCATCGGATTCTGGCTCCTGCCACCGGCGCTCTTGCTCGTTCGCTTCGGTCTCATCTCCGACGTCGGCGGGTACGTCGTCGAACCGATTCTGGGGGCGGCAGCAGCAGAGCCCCTCTTCGCGCTCAAACCACCCGAGACGGGATGGACGATATACACCCCCCTCTCGCGGCAACAGCCGAATCCAACGATCAACCTGATGTTGCTCGGTCTGCACCTCTCTGGAGTCAGCACCACCATCGGAGCCGTCAACATCATCGCCACGACGTTCACGCAGAGAGGCGACGCCGTCGAGTGGCGCGACCTGGACATCTTCTCGTGGACGCTGCTCACCCAGGCCGGAATCATCCTGTTCGCGTTCCCGCTGCTCGGGAGCGCACTCGTCATGCTGCTTTTGGACCGGAACTTCGGGACGGCGTTTTTCGCGTTGAACGGTGGCGGTCCCATCCTCTGGCAACACCTGTTCTGGTTCTTCGGCCACCCCGAGGTGTACATCCTCGTCCTACCGCCGATGGGACTGGTCAGTCTCATCCTGCCCAAGTTTTCGAGCAGGAAACTGTTCGGGTTCAAGTTCGTCGTCTACTCGACGCTGGCCATCGGCGTCCTGAGCTTCGGCGTCTGGGCCCACCACATGTTCACCACCGGCATCGACCCCCGCATCCGGGCGAGTTTCATGGCGGTGTCGCTGGCCATCGCCGTACCAAGCGCCGTGAAGGTGTTCAACTGGATATCGACGATGTGGAACGGACGGGTCCGTCTCGAAGCCCCCATGCTCTTCTGTGTGGGGTCGATAGCGACGTTCATCGTCGGCGGCGTCACCGGAGTCTTCCTGGCCTCGATTCCCGTCGACCTCGTCTACCACGACACCTACTACGTCGTTGGCCACTTCCACCTCATCATCATGGGGTTGATTCCGTTCGCCATGTTCGCCGCCGTCTACTACTGGTATCCCCTCTTCACGGGTCGGATGTTCAACAAGACGCTGGCGAAAGTCCACTTCTGGCTCACCTTCATCGGCGTGACCGTCACGTTCAACACCCTCATCGTCATCGGGATGCTCGGCCAACCGCGACGGTACGCGAAGTACTTAGAGCGGTTCGAACCGCTCCAGCAGGTCGCGACCGTCGGCGCGATTCTCATCGCGCTCGGCACGGCCGTCTGGGTGTGGAACATGCTTCAGTCCTACCGGAAGGGGCCGGTCGTCACGGACGCGGACGTGTGGAACCTGAAAGAAGACGGCTTTTTCACCCGCGAGTGGCAGTGGTTCGAAGACCGACTCGACTAGTCACCGGGTGAATCGGCCGTACAGCACGCCGAGCGAGTAGCCGTAGACGACGTGGGCGATGAATGTGAAGACGAGATAGAGCACGAGAAACGCCCCGCCGAGTTGGAGTCCCGCCGACCCGAGCGTGAGGAACGCGGCCCAGAGCACCAGTGCGAAAAGCACTCCACGGATGGCGATGTCGTCGCCACCCGGAAGCACGGTGAGCCGTTCCTCGATGACCGCGAACAGTAGCGGCCAGACGACGACGCCGGCCACGACGAAGACGCCGAACCCGAGATACAGTTGGCCGGGCATCCCGACGAACTTGGCGATAGCGGCGGGAACGCCGAGGTTGAACCGCGTCTCCACCTCCGCGATGAGAAAAATAAAGACCATGAGCCCGGTACTCAGCGCGCCCGCCTTGAACGTCTGCAACGCTTGCCTCGCCGTGGGCGGAAGGCTAGACTCGTCGCCGAACCGAGTAACTTCCTGCGACATAGTAGCACGCAAGAGGAGCAGCGATTTATAGGTACTCCCTCCCGGCTTTCCTTCCGCGGTCGCCAAAAGAGGTTACTCTCTACCCCACAATCTCCCCGTATGGTCATTGAGAACGAGAGTGACACCTTCGACATCGGCGGCGAGACGACAGTGCACCGACTCGGCTACGGCGCGATGCGGCTGACCGGCGAGGGCATCATCGGACGACCGAACGACGAGGAAGAAGCGCGAAGAGTCCTGCACGAAGCGATATCGCTCGACGTCGACTTCATCGACACGGCGGACTCCTACGGGCCCTGTGTCAGCGAACGACTCATCGAGGAGGCGCTTCACCCCTACCCCGACAGACTCGTCGTGGCGACGAAGGGCGGTCTGCTGCGAAACGACGACGGCGACTGGCTTCCGAACGGTGACCCCGACTACCTCCGAAACGCGATACTGGGGAGTCTCGACCGCCTCCACACCGACAGCATCGACCTCTATCAACTCCATCGACCCGACCCGGACGTCGACTTCGAAGACTCGGTGCACGCGCTGGCGGAGCTGAAAGACGAAGGGAAAATCGAGCACGTCGGGCTGAGTAACGTCGATACGGACCAGCTCGACGCTGCCCGCGACGTCGTCGAAATCGCGACCGTCCAGAACCAGTACAACGTCGCCAATCGAGAGCACGAAGACGTACTCGAAGCCTGCGAGGACGCTGGAATCGGGTTCATCCCGTGGTACCCTCTCGGCGCGGGCGAGCTCGGGGAGAAAGCCGACGCACTCTCTGCCATCGCAGAGACACACGACGCGTCACAGCGCCAGATTGCGCTGGCGTGGCTCCTCCATCACTCGCCCGTCACCCTCCCGATTCCGGGCACGTCGAGCGTCGACCACCTCCACAAGAACGTCGCGGCGTCCACCATCGACCTCTCCGACGACGAGATGGCGAGGCTCGATTAGACCGCCGACGCCAACTCCTCGTGGTGCCGGTCGTAGTAGCGAACCATCTCGCCGACGAACCAAAACTTGAGACCGGCGGAGAGAATCGTACAGAGGGCAGTCTCGCGAGGCCGCTGGCGATAGGCCGCGTAGAGCCCATAGAAGAAGACCGGGACGTTGAGCGCGTTCAGGACGTTCGGATAACCTCCCCTGTCGCCGTGTTCTATCCACAGTTGCTCGCCGAGGACGCCCCTGTACATCCAACTATCCCCGACACGTTCCGGGTCGGGTTTCGAGAAGAGGACGGGGTTGACGAGGACGAAAAGAATCGTCGACCCGAGCATCTTCCAGTCGTGACGGTACAGCGCGACCATCAGTACCGGATAGGAGAGCACCCGCGTCCAGCCACTCTTCGGGTTCGAGTGTCGCTCCCAGAACGTCTGCACCAGACGGTCACTGCTGGATTCGGTCGGCTCCGTCTTCGTCGGCTCCATGCTTGCCACTTCGCGTGCGAAGATGAAAGTTATATCCCGGGGGTTCGAAGCCCTCGTCGAATGGAACCGGAGACGCGAGACCAGTTGCTCGCCGCCGCGGAACGTTACGCGAGGACGGTTCCCATCGACGTCAATTTCGCCACTCTCGACTGGGAGTGTTCGGACCGGGCGGTGCGACGCGCGGGAGCCTGTCTCTTCGACCGGCGGACCGAGAACGTGACGATTCGACTGACGTGGGACGCCTACCATGCGTTCGGGTGGGAGGAGTTCACCGGAACGATTCGACATGAACTTGTTCACGCCTGGGAGTTTCAGCAGTTCGGCGAGTCGGGCCACGGGTCGCGATTCGAGGCGAAAGCGCGAGAACTCGACGCGCCCCGGCACTGTCGGTCGTTCGCGGACGCGCGCCTTCGCCTCGTCTGTTCGTCCTGTGACTGGGAGGCGCGACGGTTTCGCGCGTCGGAGGCCGTGAAACGACCCGCTCGACGGCGCTGTGGGTCCTGCGGGTCGCGCTATCGCGTCGAACACGCAGCGAGCGGGAGGCGGTGGCGAACCCACGCGGGGTATCTGGTCGCCCGCAGAAGACTCGGCGACGAGTGGTAGGTCGCGGTGAGACGAAATCAGTCCGAGATGTCGTCCACGTACGACAGCAGTTCGGCGACGGGTGCTGCGTTCTCGCCCGGATAGAGCACGCCGCTCGGGCCGTCCGGAGCCGAGAGCACGCCGGCGTCTGCCAGCACGGAGACGTGTCGTTGGTAGAACGTCGTGTAGACGGTCGTTCGCTTTTCGGTCGGCGCATTCGGTCCGAATTCCCGAGCAGTCACCTCGTCGACGAGCGACCGCATCGGGATGCGGTCGTCCACGCTCGCCATGATGGAGATGGCGTGTCGCCGGCGTTCGACGCGACAGAGGTCGAACAGGTCGTCGGACGACAGCGCTATCGGTTCAGAAACCGGCCCACCGGTAAGTAGTCGGCCGAACATTCGTTCGATATTACCTGGAGAACGACTTACGGGTTTCGATTCGGAAAGAACGGATACCTGCACGAACGGCCTCGATTCGGTCAGTCAGGTTGTGACGACGGTGACTGCACCCTCGAAATCGAGGATTACCGACTGCGTACGGTCACCGAAGAGTGCTTTCCCGGTGGGCGAGCGTTTGCGACCCGCGAGGAAGATGTGGTCACAGTCGTACTTGCGAGCAGTGTCGAGAATTTCGTCGCGTTCGTCGCCGATGCGCCCGACCGCTTCGTACTCTACGTCGACGCCTTCGAGAACCTCCCGTCCGATGTCTGCAGCGAAGTTTCGGGCACCCTCCAGGGCCTGTCCAGCCGTGTAAGAGGTTTCGAGAGACGAGATTTGTTCCAGCGAATCGCGGGTGTCCGCGTACTCGTCGTTGGTGGTGACGTGGAGCAAGACGAGGTCGGCGCCGACCCCTGCCGCGAGTTCACCCGCCTCTCGAACCAGACTCTTCGCGGACTCGGACGCTTCGACGACCGCCAGTGCTCGTTCCATATCAGACGACGCACACAGGGAGGATAAATAAATTGGGCTTTCCGTCGTTAGTTCGGTGGTTCCACGAACTCCCCTCCGGGGACGTCCTCGTCCACGTCGAATCCCGGCCCCGACGTGGCGAACTCGATGGTGAGTCCGTCCGGGTCGGTGAGATAGATACTCTCGAAATACGTCCGGTCACGGACCGGTGAGACCCGAACGCCCTTCGACTGTAGATGGTCGCGCCACTCGCGGAGTGTCGCGCCGTCCTCGACGCCCAGCGCGAAGTGGTGGCTCGCGCCGCCGCCGGGCCGTCCCTGCGAACCGGGATACTCGAAGTAGCTGATGACGGTGCCGGGTTCTCCCTTCGGTGTCGGCGAGAAGTAGTAGTGGAGCGTTCCGGGGTCGTCGTAGTTCTCGGTGCGCTTTACGGTGTGAAAGCCGAGCACGTCCTCGTAGAACGTTCGCGTTCGCTCCATGTCGGTACAGATGTTCGTCACGTGGTGCAGTCCAGTGGTGGGTGGTGTGTCGGTCATGGTTCGGGGGAGAGAGTAGATTCGGATACCGATATCGCCGATTCCGACCGTGTCGGACGATGCGTCTCCGGAGGCGAGAAGGTCCGTCGATCTACCGGGCGGTCCGGCGTTCTCGAAGTCGTGTACCGCGACGGTCTGACCGGCCTCGAAACGCGTCCGGACACGTATCTATTCAGCGAGTCGAACGCCTCCGGTCGTAGTATCACAGCGTTACCTGATTCGAGCCCGAACCGATTTACGTGTTCGCGGACATAGGCGTAACCAGATTACACTGATGTCATCGGAATCTATCGCGGACGGTCCCTGTTCCGTGGTCGAGTCGTTCGAACAGATAGGGTCGCAGTGGCGACTGGTCGTCCTCTACGACTTACAGGAGGGTGAAAAACGGTTCAACGAGCTCAAACGCTCCACGGGGGCGAGTTCTCGGACGCTCTCTCGGGTGCTCGACGACCTCCAGGAGATGGAGTTCGTCAGCCGCCGCACCGAGGAAGACGCCCCCATCGCGACGTTCTACAGTCTCAGCGACAAAGGCCGCTCGCTCTGTCCCATCTTCGAAGAAATCGAAACGTGGGCCGCCGACTGGCTCTAGTTCCGAGAGCCGATCGTCGTCGTGTTGTACATCTGTCTGCTCAGACCGGCGGCACCGAACTTCGGAACGTTGGCCCACTGGTAGGAGAACTCTTCGTCGACCCGGTGGTACACCGGGAGGAAGGTCACGTCTTCCCAGTTGGCCTCTTCCATGGTGACGTACGCCTCGTTGCGGGCACTCTGCGCCTGGTCGGTCGGCGCAGGATTGTTCTGGATTCGCTGCCACGCTTGCGTCGCCTGGTTCGCTGCTTCCGTGTCGGACCAGTTCGTGTACGATATCGGGTCGGACCGTGACGTGTCCGTCAGCGGTGGGTTCAACAGTTGCAGGAAGTTGTCGGGTGCCGGCCAGTCCATGATCCACCCCAGCGTGTACGCCTGCAGGTTCCCGTCCCGCCCACGACTGAGCAGGGTCGAGAACGGCGCTTGCTGGAGTTGGAGGTCGATGTGCGCCGACTGTAGCTGGTCGCGCAGGATTTTGGCGATGGCCTGCCACGTGGTCGACTCGTACGTGGTGAGCGTGAACTGGTAGCGGTTGTTACTCCCGTATCCCGCCTCCTCCATCACCTGTCGCGCCTGCTGGAGTTGCGTCTCGTTGTACCCGTAGGGGTAGTTGTTCTGTGCGTGCTGGTCGTAGGCCTCCACACCACCTGGGTAGATTCTCGGCGGCGTGAAGTGGTAGGCGGCCTGTCCACGGCCTTTGAACACCTGTTCGACCGCGACCTGTTGGTTCAGCGCGTAGGCAGCGGCCTGCCGGGCCGGTTTCTCCACCGCGTTCGTGTTGAACCCGAGATAGAAGGCGTTGATGGTCGGCACGGAGAGGTAGTTCATCGTCTTCCCGTTCTGTACCGGGCCGTACGTGCCCGACTTCCGACCGAGGTCGTCCGTGTTCTGGACGTTCACCTTTTCCGGGGCGTACTGTGCCGTCGGAATCTGCTCGTTTAACACGACGTCGGCGTTCTCGTTCATCGTGTAGGTGTACGCGGCCTGGTCGTCCTCGATGATGCTCCAGTGAACTCGTGCGACTTTGGCCGTCTCACCGTGATAGTCGTCGTACCGTGAGACGACTGCTTCGTTGTTGCTCTGCCAGCGAACGAACTCGAACGGTCCCGCTCCGATGGGATTGCTGGTGGAGAACTGCTGATACGGCATCTTACCGTCGTACCCCGGTATGTCGCCGACGATGCCTTCAGGTACCGCCGCGAACGCGGTGTACGCCATCATCTCCAGCGTCGAGTGGAACGGCTCTTTGAGCTCCATCTCCAGCGTGTACTTGTCCGGTGCTCGGACTGCGAGCGAATCGAGGTTGAGTTCACCTTCCTCGCTCGTCTGGTGTTTGACCCCGATGGAATCGAGGATGAAGTACGACCGCCGGGAGTTCTCCGAGGCGGCTAGTCGCTGCCAGGAGTAAACGAAGTCCTGTGCCGTTACCTCCTTTCCGTTGTGGAAGGTCGCACCCTGTTTCAGTTTGAAGGTGTAGGTCGTAAAGTCGTCCGAAACCTCCTGGCTTTCGGCCAGTAAGCTCTGGACCGCTATCTTCCCGTCCGGATAGTTCATCAGCGCGTCGAACACCTGCTGGATGACCGTCCCCGAGTTGGTATCCGTCGCCTTCACGGGGTCGATTGTCGTCATCGTCCCGTTGATGAGTCGAAGCGTCTTATCACTCTGTTGTTGGTTCGACTGCTGAGCCGCGCTACTACCTGCGGCGCCGGCGAGCGCGACGGACGCCGCCGCACCCCCCGTCGCCTTCAAAAAGTTCCGTCGTGTGACGTTGGATTTCTCTGACATCCGAAAGGAGTACACGGTCGTCGAGCATATGTAACTAATCGTTGATATGTGGCGAGAAAGAGGTTAGGAAAACTGACTGTTTCGAAATTTCTTTCGATTTTTGTGTATGAAGCGATAGAATTGATGCATGACCAGTCGGCGCCGCGTAAACGACGTTTCCGTTCAGTCAGCAAACGGTAAGACGATAGGAGAACGTCGAAAGCGACCGTTTCCGACGGGAACGACGAGAATGTCGGGGACGCTATCGACCGTTCGTCGGTCGTTTCCGCCGAGGGAAGCGGTCGGCAACGACACCGTACCGTCTCTTGAAAGCGATTCGAAACACGGAAACGAACGAAACCGGACCGAACGAAACAATCATCCGAAAGGTAAGCAGGGTTACTAGCTGATTTCGGACGTTACGTCGTGTTACATTATTTATACTTCTCCCTACCCGTGTTCACTGGACCGTGAGCGCGGACGGCTAGAACGATGACACCGAGCGCGAAGCCAGCCGTCGAACGACAACTATTCGGCGCATCCGCCCCGAGTGCCGACCATGACAACTGGCGTCGTCGTGCTCAACTTCGGAGAACCGTCCGAACCGACGCGAGAAAACGTTCTCGGCTATCTAGAGCGCATCTTCATGAACAACGCCGACCTCGAAGGTGACACCACCGAAGAGGAGGCGCGAAAGCGCTCCCGGCAACTGGCCGAACGACGCGCCCCCGGTCTCATCGAAGAGTACGAGGAGATCGGCGGGTCGCCGCTCGACCCGCAGGCCCACGCGCAGGCGGAGGCGCTGGAAGCCGAACTCGACGCTCGCGGGTTCGACGTGAAGACCTACGTCGGGATGCAGTTCACGGAACCGTTCATCGGGGACGCGGTCGAGCGCGCCCACGAAGACGGCGTCGACCGGGTCGTCGGACTGCCCGTCTATCCGCTCTGTGGTGCGTCCACGACCGTCGCCTCGCTCGAAGAACTCACGAACGCAGTCGCCGACCGCGACTGGGACGTGCCCGTTCACGAGATTACGGGCTGGCACCGACATCCGACGTACAACCGAATCCGCGCCGAGAACGTCGCACGTTTCGCTGACGACGAAGGTATCGACCTCGCGGACGACGACACCGAACTGCTCTTTTCGGCACACGGAACGCCGGCCCACTACCTCGACGAAGGGAGTCGCTACGACGTGTACGTCGAGGAGTTCTGCGAAGTGATGGCGAGTGAACTCGGCGTCGAATCCTACTCGCTCGGCTTCCAGAACCACGGCAACCGAGAGATACCGTGGACGGAGCCCGAAGTCGAGGAGGTCGTCGAAGCAGTCGACGCAGAGCGCGTCGTCGTCGAACCGATAAGCTTCATGCACGAACAGAGCGAGACGCTGTCGGAGTTAGACGACGAACTCCGTGAAGACGCGGAAGCGGTCGGTCTCGACTTCTACCGCGTCCCCGTTCCATACGACGACGAGCGATTCGCGGGCGTGCTCGCCGACCTCGTCGAGCCGTTCGTCGCCGATTTCAACCCGTCGTACTACCAGTTCCGCCAGTGTCAGTGTAAAAACACGCCGGGCACGATGTGCCTGAACGCTCCGTTCGACGGATGACGGTCGGGATCGTCGGTGCTGGAATCACCGGCATCGCGCTCGCCCACCACCTAGACCGGAGGGAAAGCGAGTACGTCGTCCTCGAAGCCGATTCGGAACCGGGCGGCGTCATCCAAAGTGGTCGAGTCGATGGCTACCTCCTCGAATGGGGACCTCAGCGCCTCCGGCGGACGGAACCGGTCGACGAACTCATCGCCGACCTGGGGATGGAAGACGAAGTCCTCGAAGCCGGGGAGACGAAGCTGTTCGTCTACGCCGAGGGAAAGCTCCGGCGGACACCCTTCTCCATCGAGGAGTTCGGCCGGACCGACCTGCTCTCGTGGCGCGGGAAACTCGACGTGCTGAAAGAGCCACAGACGGCCCCCGCGGACCCGGAGGAGACCGCCGCCGAACTGTTCACCCGGAAGTTCGGGGAGGAGGCCTATCGGAACCTCATCGGCCCCCTGTTCGGTGGCATCTACGGTTCGGAACCGGAGCGGATGCCCGTCGAACACGCTCTCTCGGGGATGGTGAAACTCGAACGGCAGTACGGCTCACTGCTCGAACCAGCCCTGAAACGAGCGATGGCAGGTGGAACTTCTGCACCCGCCATCTCCTTCGAAGACGGGGCACAGCGACTTCCCGAAGCCCTGTACGACACTCACGCGGAGAACGTTCACCTCGAAACGCCCGTCACCGACGTTCGAGACACGGAAACGGGCTACCTCCTCGAAACCGATGCCGAAGAGTTCGCGGTGGACGAGGTCGTCGTCACCACGCCCGCCGACGTGAGCGCACGCCTGCTGGCGAACCTCACCGACTCCGCGAGTTCCCTCGCGCGCCTGAACTACAACCCGCTCGCGCTGGTCCATCTCCGCGCCGACTGCGACCGAGAGGGATTCGGCTACCAGGTGCGCCACGACGAAGGACTCGACACGCTCGGCGTCTCGTGGAACGCGAGCATGTTCGACCGGGACGGCGTTCCCGCGAGCGATGCGAGCGAGAGCACACCACGAGCGAAGCGAAGTGGCGGCGTGTACACCGTCTTCCTCGGCGGGATGAAAAATCCCGAGTTGGTAGCGGAGAGCGACGAAACCCTCGGTAGTATCGCAGCGACGGAGTTCGAGGAGGTGATGGGAACCGAGGCGGACGTGCTGAGCGTCGCCCGACTCGACCGGGGATTCCCGGCCTACGACACCTCGTGGGACGCGCTGGAAGCGTTCGAATCGCCCGACGGAATCCACCTCGCTACGAACTACACCGCCAGAATGGGCGTCCCGAGTCGGGTTCGAGAAGCCAGACGGTTGGCCGAGTCGCTCGCCGACCGGACGTAAATTTTCGACCCGGGACGAAACCAGGCCGACCCGGGTGAAACGACGACCTACCGGTCGACTTCCTTCGCGGCCTCCACGAACGCCTTCGCGTTCTCGACGGGCGTCGTTCGGTCGATACCGTGGCCGAGATTCAGGATGTGTCCCGAATCGCCGGCCTTCTCGATGAGCTCGTGGGTCTTCCGGCGGACGAATTCCGGGTCGCCGAGCAGGTACGAGGGGTCGAGGTTCCCCTGGACGGGCGTCTCACCCAACGCTTCGCGTGCATCGGCCATGTCCACCGTCCAGTCGAGTCCGACCACGTCGGCACCCGATTCGGACAACAGGCCGAGTTTCCCGCCGGGATGGCGCGCGAAGACGATAGACGGCACGTCGATGGCGTCGAAGATTCGCTGATGGAGTGGCAACACGAACTCCCGGTAGTCGTCCGGCGTCAGGACGCCCGCCCATGTGTCGAAGATCTGCACCACGTCCGCGCCGTGTGCCACCTGATACTCGACGTACTCGCAGACGACCTCGGTGAACGCTTCGAGCAGGTCCCGGAACGCGTCCGAGTGGTTCGCCCGGAAGCGTCGAATCGGTTTTCGAGAGGTGGGTTCGTCGCCGACGACGTAGGAAGCGAGCGTGTACGGACCGCCAGCGAAGCCGATGATACTGGTTCGGTCGCCGATACTCTCCCGGAGTCGGGTGAGCAGTTTCCCCACGTAGTCGATGTCGGTCGCCACGTCGCCCGCCTCCGTCGGCACGTCTGCGGGACCGCCGACGGGGTTCGAGACCACCGGCCCGACACCGCTCTCGATGCGGTAGTCGAAGCCGAGCGGTTCGAGGACGGTGAGGATGTCCGAGAACATGACCAGTCCGTCGGGTTCGAACAGGTCCCACGGGAGTAGCGTGATTCGCTCGGCCACCTCCGGCGTCTTGATGGCCTCCTTGAACGTGTACTGTTCTCGAATTTCGCGGTACTCCGGAATGTAGCGTCCGGCCTGGCGCATCAACCAGACGGGAGGCCGTTCGGTGCGTTCGCCGCGGGCCGCACGAACCAACAAATCGCTCATAGGACGAGATTGGTCGGCGGCGGTCTAAGCGTTTCGAAGGCTGCGGGTTCGAGACAACGTCCGTCGTTCGACTCTCGACGCAGAGAGAATCGGCGTACGAATCCGCGACGGACGGTCGAAGTGTGAGCGTCTCATTTTCGCCGACGACGCTGAAGACCTAAGAACAGTGGTACTCAGGCGGACGCCGAATAGCCGGCGTCTTCGACGGCGGCGACGAGGTCGTCGGTACTCATGTCGCCTTCGACAGTCGCGGTTCCGTTCTCGTGGTCGGCGCTCGCCTCGGAGACGCCAGAGAGGTCCTCCAGTGCGTCGACGACGTTCTGTTCACAACCGCCGCAACTCATCCCGTCGACT
Source organism: Haladaptatus ordinarius (assembly GCF_054177595.1). Lineage (NCBI taxonomy): Archaea > Methanobacteriati > Methanobacteriota > Halobacteria > Halobacteriales > Haladaptataceae > Haladaptatus > Haladaptatus ordinarius. Next base: position 59,891 of record NZ_JBPEHH010000019.1, read on the forward strand.
CTAATCGTGGTTGCCATAACGGGTTATTTTGGGCCAGGACCCTTGTTGGTTTCGAACGGTCGGTCGTCGACAGAGAGGGTCGAGCGAGCGCAGATCGTCCGTCGTCGACGTCACGACCGACCGTAGTTTGGAACTCCGTCCGGAAACAGATTATTCATTTAATAATGAAACTGATTTTTCGGTGCGACCCACCATACACAGGTTTCAGGGAGCAGAGGGGTGTGATATCGAAAACTGTTTTGGCTCTCCTCGCCAACGGGAGATTAATGCGACAACTCGACGACACCGACCGGGAAATAATCCGGTTACTCGTAGAGGATGCTCGCCGCCCCTACAACGAAATCGCCGAGACCGTCGGCCTCTCGCCACCGACGGTGTCAGACCGTGTCGAACGACTACAGGAACTGGGTGTCATCCGCCGTTTTACGGTCGATTTAGATCACGAACTCCTCACCGACGGGCTGTCCCTTCTCGTCACCATCAACGCCAGGCCAGGACACGTAGACGAAGTCAGGGAATCGCTTACGACGTTCGAAGGCGTCGAACACGTCTTCGTCACGGCGGATGCACATCTCGTCTGCAAGACGAACCTCGGGGAACAGGCGGTCGAAGTCCTCCTCTCGGACGCCATCGGTGAGGACGCCGTCCTCGAATACGACGTCCAGTTGCTCGTCGACGACGAGTGGAATCCCCAACCCGGAATCATCGATTTCGCGCCCGACTGCGTCGAGTGTGGCAACACCGTTACGGAGGAAGGGGAGTCTACGCGCATCGACGGAGAGCTGTATCATTTCTGTTGTTCGTCTTGTTCGTCGCGGTTTGCCGACCGTTACGAACGACTGCAAGAAGAAGCGACAAACTGACATATATCATACAATAATCGGTTTCAGGGAAGCGTTTTGTTGGCGTGTAACATACGAACGTTCATGGCATCAGACCAATCGTTCGTTCGCGTCGCCGACGCCGACGAACTCAGAGACGAAGGACGATTGCTCGTCAACCGCGATGGGTGGTCGCTCGCGCTGTTCTTCCACGAAGGAGAGTTTCGGGCGGTCGACAACCGCTGTCCCCACATGGGATTCCCCCTCAGTCAGGGGAGCGTCGACGACGGAATCCTCACCTGCCACTGGCACCACGCCCGGTTCGAACTCTCGTGTGGCGACACGTTCGACCCGTGGGCAGACGACATACAGGCGTACCCCATCGAGGAACGCGACGGGGACGTGTACGTGAACCTCCACCCGGAACCCGACGAATCGCCGGAAGAACACTGGAAGAGTCGGCTCGAAACCGGCCTCGAGGAGAACCTCCGGCTCGTGGTCGCCAAGTCGGTCATCGGCCTGTCGCACGAGGACGTGCTGGCGGCAGAACCGCTCGGCATCGGTGCGCGGTTCGGGACGCGCTACCGCGACCAGGGGTGGAGTTCGGGGCTGACGATTCACGCCTGTATGGCGAACGTGCTCCCCGACCTCCGCGAAGACGACCGACCGCGAGCGCTCTACACCGGGCTTCGCCACGTCGCCTCGGACTGTCAGGGTGAAGCCCCGCACTTCGACCAGCCATCGTTCGAAACGGAAGACGTGTTCGCAGAGCGCCTGCGGCAGTGGTTCCGCGACTGTATCGAGGTGCGCGACGACGACGGGGCGGAACGCTGTCTTCAGACCGCCATCGCGACGCTCGAACCCGAACAGGTCGCCGAGATTCTCTACACCGCCGCGACCGACCACCTCTACCTCGATGCGGGCCACAGCTTCGATTTCATCAACAAGAGCCTCGAAATGCTAGACCACATCGGCTGGGAGCACGCGTCGACCGTCCTGCCGAGCGTCATCCCGCGGCTCACCGAGGCCCGCCGGAGCGAGGAACTCTCCTCGTGGACACAACCCATCGACCTCGCGGAACTCCTGTTCGACACCTTCGACGACCTGCCCGAACTAGTCGAAGCGGGTGCGGACGAGACGTGGGAGGAACCGGACGACTTCACCGACACCCTGCTCTCGGACGACCCCCACGTCGTCCTCGACGCGCTGACGGACGCCATTCGAGGTGGTGCGACCTGCGAACAACTCGCAGCGAGCGTCTCCTTCGCGTCCGTGATGCGGGTCGCGCAGTTCGGTACGTCCAACGAGTTCAACGACTGGAACACCGTCCATCACACCTTCACCTACAACAACGCCGTCCAGCAGGCCGCGAGACGCGCGAGTTCGACCGCGCTGTACCGAGGCGTCCTGACCGGCGCGATGAGCGTCTACCTCGACCGTTTCCTGAACACGCCGCCGACGCCCCTGCCGACCGTCGAGTCGTCGGACGCCGACCCCGCTGACCTCCGTGACGAACTCCTCGAATCCTTCGACGAAGAGGGGAACGTGAACGCCGCCGCCGCACTCGTCGCCGAACACTTCGCGGCAGGTGGCGACCCCGCCGACCTGAAACGGACGCTCGGACAGGCCCTCCTGCGTGAGGACGCCGACTTCCACACGCTCCAGAATCTGGAAGCTTCCTTCGCCCAGTTCGACCTGCGCACGGACGACCGAGAGCGAGAAGTGACGCTCGTCGCACTCGCCCGTTACATGGCCGCCCACTTCCCGACGCGCCGGGAGGCAGAACAGACCTACACCATCGCCGACCGGCTGAATCGCGGTGAGAAAATCCACGAGACGAACTGATGAACTGACGGGACGGCGAACGAACCCCGAAAACAACTAGACTTTAGAAAATGAAAGTCTAGTTGGAAAGCTTTATACCTCCGTCGCCGGACAGGGCAGGGTGTAACCAATGAGTCTCAACGAGACGGCGAACGAGGAGATTCGTTCGATAGTGGAACGAGCACGAGCGGACGTCGAATCCGTTGGCGAAGACGACGTGGACGAACTCGTCCACGAAGTGGAGCGAGACCTCTACGACGGGGCGACGCGCGAGAAAGCGTACGACGCCGTGGCGAAAGCTGCGGCCGCACGAATCGAGCGCGACCCTGCGTTCGACGACCTCGCCGCGAACGTATTTCGAGAGGGCTATCGGCGGAGGGTCACCGATTCGTGCGACGACGAAAGCGGCTATCGAGAGACGTTCGTCGACCACGTCCTCGAGGGGGTCGAGTGCGAACTATTAGACGAGCGACTGCTGACATACGACCTCGACCGACTCGCCGACGCACTCCAACCCGAACGAGACGACCTGTTTTCCTACATGGCGATGGAGACGCTCTCACAGCGGTACTTTCTCGGGGACGACGACGCTCCCCTGGAACTGCCACAGGCGTTCTGGATGCGAGTGGCGATGGGGCTCGCACTCCGCGAGTCGGTGAGCGACCGACAGGAGCGGGCGAAGGAGTTCTACGAGGTCATGTCGACGCTACGATTCGTTCCCTCGACACCGACCCTGTTCCACGCGGGGACGACCCATCCACAGCTATCGTCGTGTTACGTCACCACGATAGCCGACGATTTAGACCACATCTTCGACCGCTACGGCGACCACGCCCGCCTCTCGAAGTGGTCCGGTGGAATCGGAACCGACTGGACGAACCTCCGGGCGTCCGGTTCGCTCATCGAGTCGACCGGCGTCGAATCGAGTGGCATCGTTCCGTTCTTGAAGATTAGCAACGACGTGACCGCCGCCATCAACCGTTCCGGAAAACGGAGAGGGGCGGCCTGCGCGTATCTCGAACCGTGGCACCTCGATTTTCCGGCGTTTCTCGACCTTCGACGCAACACGGGCGACGAGCGCCGACGAACGCACGACATGAACACGGCGGCGTGGGTTCCCGACCTGTTGATAAAGCGCGTTCGGGAGGAAGGGACGTGGACGCTCTTCTCGCCGGACGAGGTTCCCGACCTCCACGGCACCTACGGAGCCGAGTTCCAAGAACGATACGAAGCCCACGAACGCGAGGCCGAACGAGGAGAGCTTCGACAGTACGAGCAAGTGGACGCGAGGGAGCTCTGGCGGACGATGCTGACGAGATTGTTCGAAACCGGACATCCGTGGATAACGTTCAAAGACGCCTGTAACGTCCGGTCGCCGCAAGACCACGATGGCGTCATCCGGTCTTCGAATCTCTGCACCGAGATAACGCTCAACACGAGTACCGACGAAACCGCAGTCTGTAACCTCGGGTCGGTGAATCTCGCCCGCCACGTGGACGATTGCGGTCTCGAGCGCGAGCAGTTGGCAAACACCGTCAAAACGGCGATGCGGATGCTCGACAACGTCGTCGATTTGAACTTCTATCCGACCGAGAACTCCGAGCGTTCGAACATGCGTCACCGACCGGTCGGTCTGGGCGTGATGGGCTTTCACGACGCGCTGTTGCAACAAGGGATTCCGATGCAGTCGGAGCGCGCTGTCGAGTTCGCGGGGGAAACGCAGGAGTTCGTCTCGTACCACACCATCCTGAACTCCTCCCGACTGGCGCGCGAGAGAGGGACCTACGAGAGCTACGAGGGGTCGAAGTGGAGTCGCGGTCTGCTGCCACAGGACACCGTCGCACTGCTCGCCGAAGAACGAGGTCACGAGATTCCGGTCGAGTTCGAAGAGCGACTCGACTGGGAGCGCGTCCGCGAACACGTCGACGACCACGGAATGCGAAACTCCAACACGATGGCCGTCGCGCCGACGGCGACCATCTCGACCATCGCCGGGACGACGCCTTCCATCGAGCCGATGTACTCGAACCTGTACGTGAAATCGAACGTCACGGGAGATTTCACCGTCGTGAACGACCGTCTCGTCGCCGACCTCGAGGCACACGACCTGTGGGACGCGGAGATGCTCGACCGCATCAAATACCACGACGGGTCGATACAGGAGATAGAACCGATTCCTGCCGAACTCCGGGAACTACACCGTGGCGCGTTCGAAATCGACCCGCGTCACCAGATTCGACTGACCGCACGACGGGCCTGCTGGATAGACCAGAGCCAGTCGCACAACGTCTTCTTCCCCTCGACCGACGGGCAACTGCTCGACGACGTCTACCAGTTCGCGTGGGTACACGGCCTGAAAACGACGTACTACCTGCGTACGCTCGGGGCGAGCCAGATAGAGAAGTCCACCGTCGACATGGCCGAGTACGGGAAGACACAGACCCGAAGCGACCAGCCCCAGTCGGACGAAAAGATACAGACGAACGACGAAATCGACGACGTTCCGAACGTCGAAGATCCGACCTGCGACGCCTGCCAGTGAGGTGAGAGTGTATGCCGATACTCGACATCGAAAACCAGCACGACCCGAACAAAATACTCCCCATCGACTACGAATGGGCGCGAGAGTACTACCGTGCAGGCGTCGCCAACAACTGGACGCCAGAAGAGGTTCCGATGGGCGACGACGTCCGGCAGTGGAACGGCGACGAGTTGACCGACGAGGAGCGACAGTTGGTCGAGTGGAATCTCGGATTCTTCTCGACCGCCGAATCGTTGACTGCGAACAACATCGTGCTCGCCCTCTACGAGTACGTGACCGCGCCGGAGTGTCGTCAGTACCTCCTCCGGCAGGCGTACGAGGAGGCGATTCACACGGACACGTTCATCTACTGTTGTGACTCACTCGGATTCGACCCCGAGTATCTGTACGGGATGTACGACCGGATTCCGTCCATCACCGAGAAAGACGAGTTCGTCGTCGACCTGACGCAGGCCATCGACCGCGACGATTTCACCATCGACACGACCGAGGACGTTCGGGCACTCGTCCGCGACCTCGTCGGATTCTACGTCATCATGGAGGGAATCTTCTTCTACGCGGGGTTCACCATGATGCTCGGCCTGAAACGCCAGGGAAAGATGGTCGGCGTCGGCGAGCAGTTCGAATACATCATGCGCGACGAGTCGCTTCATCTCGCGTTCGGCGTCGACCTCATCGGGGAGATTCGCCGCGAAAATCCCGACGTCTGGACGGACGAGTTCGAGGTAGAAATCGACCACCTCGTGAAGCGCGCCGTCGAACTGGAGAAACTATACGCCCGAAACGCCTGTCCCGAGGGAATCGTTGGGATGAGCGCCGACCAGTTCGCCGAGTACGTCGAGTTCATCGCCGACCGCAGACTGAACCAACTCGGAATCGACGAACAGTACGGAACGGAGAACCCATTTCCGTGGATGTCGGAAGCGACGGACCTGAACAGAGAGAAGAACTTCTTCGAAACCAACGTCGCTGAATACCGGGACGCCGGGTCGCTCGACTGGTCTTAGCGAGCGGCTCCGAGCACCTCTCGTCGCTCGTGTCGGCGACGAAGCGCGTCGTTCCGGAGCATCGTCTGTTCGTCAGTCGGACAGACGACGTCCGGAACCTCCGCCGGGCGTTCGTCTTCGTCCAGCGCGACCATCGTGAAAAACGACGTCGCGGTGTCCTGTATCTCGCGCTCGCTCGGACGTTCCGCACGAACGTTGACCAGGACGTCCATGCTCGTCTCCCCGGTTTCGAAGACGTATCCCTCGACGATTACGATGTCGCCGAGGTCGACCGAGCCGAGGAAATCAACGTGATCCATCGACGCAGTGACGACCTGTTGTCGGGCGAAACGACGTGCAGCGATGGCAGCGCAGATATCCATCCAGTGGAGTATCGACCCACCGAGTGCCCGACCGAGGTTGTTCGCGTCGTTCGGCATCAGGATTTCGCTCATGACGGTGTGTGAATCCGATAGTGTCGCAGTTTCTCGCATTGAGAGTCGCTACACGGTACTCACAGTTAAATCATTCACACTTGCTCTAATGAAAGTTGAATTGATTGATTAGCCGTTCGACTTATCGTCAAGAACGTCGTCCGTCGCGGACAGGAATGGGGACGAACAGGGCACTCGTGGCGAGCGTACCACTCGGAGTCTGGTTGTTGGTCGCACCGTTTACCGTCTACGAGGCCATGTTCGCCGTGAACTTCTGGAACGATGTCTTCGTCGGCGTCTCGGTGTTGATACTCGCATTCTACTGCGTGGTCGCTTCGTTACGAAATCGGCCGGTGGGCATCGCTGCAGGGGGTCTGCTCGGACTGCTCGGCCTCTGGCAGACGACGCGTCCGTTCGTCGTCGCAACCGCCGGACCGCTCCCACTGTGGGGAGACGTGATAGTCGGCGTGATACTGGCTGCGCTCGGCGGACGCGCCGTTCGAGAGGCGCGTTCTGCTCGGTTGGCGGAGCTAACACAGGCCAGTCAGCGATGAGTTACTGCTTCGAGGTGTTCTCCATCGCCGCCGAGTACCACGGTGGATGCGAGATTATCGTCGCTCCGGCGTTCATAACCTCGAACGTCTCCGTCCGGTGAACTTGCTCTCCATCGATGGTTCCGGTCGCTTCGAAGCGATATCGGTGAACCAATCCCCACGTATCGATCACGGCCAAGAGGGAGGCGTTTTCGACCGAATCGAAGCCGCCGCTGCTCGTGAGGGAAGCCGGATAGCCGAGGTCGTTTGCAGCAACTCTCGCTAGTTGTCCACTCTGGCTCAAGAGACCAGTTGCTGACACGTAGTAGTCAGAATGAGGCGACTGAATCAGTCGCCTGATTCAGCCGCTGTCCGGATTGGTGCGTAATGAGGCTACC
>NZ_JBPEHH010000020.1:0-66868 GCF_054177595.1 Haladaptatus ordinarius
ACGAACTTGGTGCTGAATGAGCGGTGAAAGCGCTCATTCAGCGATACTCACCATGAATCTCAGCTTCTCTCCGGTATCAAAGACAGAGTACTCATAGCGACTCAAGGTTCAGTTCCAATGATGACCGCATTTTGACTCATTCCTTCTTCTCAGATCTCATTTGATTAGATTTTCTCTCTATCACTGACTTATGGGTAAGAGACAGGTCTTGAGCCACGGGAGGATGTCACAACCGAGCCCTCTTTGCCCCCGACGTCGGATGTGGAGTATGAAAGATTGGGTCATCGACGACGAGAATCTCTCGCTCGAACGGAAATCGTTGTTGCCGGGTGAGGGCTTTTTCGTCCCCGATTCCGTCGAAGAGCAGAAAGAAGAACAGGAAGCACGGGAGACGCTCTCCGATGCCGACGTGGCGGTCGTCGCCGACCCGGACTCCGACGGACTGGCAGCGACGGCACTCGTCCGTGAAGCCTACGGCGAGGGCGCGCTCATCGCCGCGGGACCACACGACTTAGACGACGCGCTGGAGCGCGTGGTCGCCTACAGCGAACCCGGTGCGACGGTCTTGGTCTGCGACCTCTGTCCCGACGCTTACGAACCCATCGCGGAGGAACTGGCGACGCTCGTCGCCGAAGCCGACGAGGTGTACTGGTTCGATCACCACCAGTGGGACGATGCCGTAGCCGACGCGGTCCGCGATACGGGTGTCGAACTCGTTGTCGGCGAGTCGGACGAAGAGTGTACCGCCGACGTGGTGGCGCGGTCGCTTGACTACGAGTTTCCGGACTACCTCGTCGAGCTCGCCGCCGTCACGCGCGACCACGACCTCTGGCTCCGCGAGGACCCGCGGAGCGACGACCTCGCCGACTACTCTTACTGGTCCGAACCCGAAGAGTACATGGAAGTTATCCAGGAACACGGCGCAGACCTCCCCGAGGAGGTACAGACGTTCCTCGCCGAACAGCGCGTCGAGAAAGACGCGCTCGTCGAACGAGCGGTCGAGCGCGCCGACACGAAAGAAATCGGCGACTGGACGGTCGGTGTCACCTACGGGCGCTGTTCCCAGAACGAGGTCGCCGAAGCGATGCGAGAGCGGGGTGCGGACGCGTCGGTCGTCGTCAAACCTGCCGGGAGCGCGAGCATCCGCGGCACCGACGAGTTCGAACGGTGTCACGAGGTCGCCCGACAGGTCAACGGTGGCGGCCACCCGAAAGCCGCGGGATGCAAACCCGACATCTACGAGGACATGCTCGATTACGCCCACCACTGGACGACGCAGGGAGCGGTAGCGAAGCAAGTCATCCTGGACGGGTTCCGGAATCTGGAACCCGAAGGAGACGAGGGAGACGGCTCTGGCGAATCGGACGACGACTGAGCGACCCGGCTACCGACGACGGAGAGCGGGTTCCCGTCGCCCGACAGCGACACGGTTCGCTTAATTCGGGGCGCGACGACAGCCCACCATGAGCATCTTCGACACCGACGATACCATCGTCGGCGTGGTTCACCTGCCAGCCCTGCCGGGCGCGCCCGACTACGAAGGGAACTTCGACGCGATTCGAACCCGCGCACTCGCCGACGCGTACGCACTGGAGTCGGGGGGCGTGGACGCCATCGTGGTCGAAAACTTTGGAGACGCGCCGTTCTACCCGGACGAGGTGCCGAAACACGTCGTCGCGTCGATGACGCGCATCGCAACCGAACTACGGCAGGCGACAGATTGCCCACTCGGCGTGAACGTCCTCCGGAACGACGCCGAGGCGGCGCTGTCGATTGCGACCGCCGCCGGGGCTGAGTTCGTGCGCGTGAACGTCCACACGGGTGCGCGCCTGACCGACCAAGGCATCGTCGAAAGTCGGGCGCACGAGACACTTCGCCTCCGCGACGAACTCGGTTCGGACGTCGCGATTCTGGCCGACGTGGACGTGAAACACTCTGCCCCGCTCGCGGAACGACCCATCGACGAGCAGGTCGCCGAGACGCTCGAACGCGGGAAGGCGGACGGTCTCGTCGTCAGCGGACCGTCCACGGGCCGAGCAGTGGACGCCGAAGTGCTGGAATCGGTCGTGGCCAGTCGAGACGGCCTCGGGTCGACGGCCCCCGTGTTGGTCGGCAGTGGCACGACGCCCGAGAACGTCTCCGACCTGCTTGACGTGGCCGACGGTGCGATAGTCGGGACTGCACTGAAAGAGGATGGCAAGACGACGAGTCCGGTGGACGAATCTCGCGTTTCAACGCTCGTCTCGCGGTTTTGAGGGGTGAGTCGTACCGTCTCAGTCGGCGGCAGAGAGTGGCAGTACCTACTTTCGATTACAGCTGGACGAGCGGGACTGGACAGATGTCGCCCTTCGTATCGAGACGGACGGCGAGGAACGGTGACGGTATTCAAGACGAGGCCTTCAGGAGCGTTCGGAATCGTCTCACGGACAGTCGACGAATTGCTGGAGCAAGGAGCACCGAAAGCAAGGAGAGAGTGGTGTCATGTCATGATCACTTTCACGATGTCCAGTCTCTGGTGTCAAGTGGGGTGTGATCGTTCTCCCTGCGATTACGCGTTGAGGGACGGCAGCGTGATGTTTTCTGGTTAGGATACAAAGTATTTTAAAAGCGTCCGAGTTTTTCAGGCTACGACCGGCGGTCAGTCATCAGAGAGACGACTAGACCGAGACCGGGCCCCGGACGACGGTTCGTGTTCGACCCGTCGATTCGCAGACGAACCTCTCTTCGCCGACCATCGAGAAGTCGCGGTCGGCGTCCCTCCACGTGCCGATTACGTCTTCGAACGAGTCGAATAAACGATACGGTAAGGTATACGGCAGTGCCATTATACAAGAATACTACTATATATAGTATCAAAATCAACTATTATGTGCAATATGACTCAAACGTACAACAACCGACGTACTTTCCTCAAGCTCAGCGGCGCGGCCTTGTTCGCTGGACTCGTCACGCCCACAGTCAGCGCGAAATCGTCGCCCAACGCGGTGTTCGACCTCGATTTCTCCACCTCGGACGACGCGGCGACGGTGGGTTCCACCAGTGCCGGGTGGACACCGGACCGCTTCGCTCCAGAGGCCTGGGAGACGAAGACGTTCGACGGAGACGAGCGTCTCCACATCGACATCGACGCGTGTGGCCCGACGAGTGGCTTCCAGGCGTACCAGGGCCAGAAGTACCAGGCACCGGACGGCGAGTACTGGCACGCGAAACACGGTTCACGACTCAGCTACCGCATCCACATCGACTCGGAGTGGGAGTCCGACGGCGTCGAACAGCAGACCGGAGTCTGGCTCGTTCCCGGAAACGCGGCCGGAGATATCTCCGCGTACTCCATAATGGAGTACCAGGACAGCGACGCGAGTGCCACCGGTGAACCCGGCTTCCGACTGTTCGTTCAATCGAACGGTGGCGAGTGGCGCTGGCTCGGTCTGCCGAAGAATCTCAAAATCGACCCCACCGACGGTGGCTGGGTCGACGTCGAAGCCGCGCTCGTCGGCGGGACACACGACGCCAAACTGAAGTGGAGTGTCAACGGCGTCCACCTCACGACCGACGATACTATCGGCGCGTACGACGCGTCCACGCAACTCCTCGAAGTGATAGTAAACAGCCGTAACGCTGGCGTCGACCAGGACTACTACTACGACGATATCACGCTCACCGAACCCGGTTACGCGGGGCACTGAACGAGAACACGGGACGAATACCTGTACCGTCGGCCCTCCAACCGGCGGTCTCGGTTCTGGGCCACTCATCTCGTTCTGGGCAGCAGTGTCGTTCTTGCGGGACGTGCGGTATCGAGACGCTACGGAGGGACGCTGTTTCGAGCAAACCGGTGAGATGATGCATCCTGTCGTAGTCGTACTGCGTGAGGTCGTATCGATTTCCGTTGTTCCGGTCGCTGTAGACGCCGATGACGTTCAACTGAACGAGAAGCGAGAGGACGTTACCGAGCATCTGTGGTGTGATGTGCGAACTCTCTAGCGTCTCAGCTAACTGTGCGGTCGACGGGTAATTGCGTGAGCAACGCTCGATTCCGTGTCGGATTTCGGTACAGTGGGCGTGTAAGAGGCCGTACTGCAACGGCTGGGTTTCGTGGATAGTCTTCTACTGGCGGCGAAGCGGTGGGGGCACACCGGTGAAAATCCGATAGAGACGTTAAATTCCATATTATAATATTAATACTTTATAATAGACGCCACCGAAACGTGTCGAAGCTCTACGCCCCATGGACCTCGCGTGGGATGTCGGGGCGAGTCGAAAAAGTGGCCGCCCCGAAAATCGGTCGTCGACCGGCTCACAACGGCCTCCGGGCGGGACCGCGCAGACCGGATAGTATTGTACTATAACCCCAAAACTATTACCGCCGGTATCACCTATCTTCTATTTATGGCAACCCATACCGGAAAGACGACGCGACCGGTTCGACTCGCCACCGAGGGTCCGACAGCGAACGAACCGGCGGTACGCACAGCAAAGACACTCGCATCGGTCGAACGGGACGAGAGATGACGCCGAACGAACTCCGGGCGGACGTCCCTGCGCTCGAAGAGACGACGTACATGAACTTCGGTGCCCACGGACCGAGTCCGCGGTACGTGGTCGAGGCGGCCGAGGAGTTTCTCGATACCCACGAGTACGTCTCGCCGACCACCGTTGGGCCGTACGATACCGCCTTCGACACGTACGACAGGTCGCGCGAGACTGTCGCCGATTTCGTCGGTGCTGCTCACGACGAAATCGCACTCACCGAAAGTACGACCGCCGGTATCAATGCCATCGCCGGCGCGATAGACTGGGAACCCGGCGACGTGGTCGTTCGAACCGACCTCGAACACCCAGCAGGGGTGTTGCCGTGGCGACGCCTCGCCCGCGAAGGCGTCGAGGTCCGCGTCGTCGGAACCGAGAACGGGAGAGTCGACCGCGAGGCGTTCGCCGACGCGGTGGCCGACGCTGACGTCGCTTCCTTCAGCGCGATAACGTGGACACACGGGACCCGACTGCCGGTTCGCGAACTGGTCGAAATCGCCCACGATGCCGGTGTGCGAACGCTCGTCGACGCCGTTCAGGTACCGGGACAGACGGCGATGGACGTCTCGGAGTGGGGTGCCGACGCCGTCGCCGCCGCCGGTCACAAGTGGCTGCTCGGCCTGTGGGGCGGCGGATTCCTGTACGTCGACCGCGATTTCGCCGACCAGCTCCACCCGCGGACGGTCGGCTACCGCAGCGTCGAAGAACCAGGCAGTCGGGATATCGAGTACAAACGTGGAGCACCCCGGTTCGAGGTGGGGTCGGCGTCGCCGGCACCGCACGTGGCACTGGCCGAGGCGATTCGGGGCATCCAGCGGGTCGGCGTCGACGATATCGAGGCTCGCATCGAGCACCTCACCGACCGACTGAAACGAGGGATTCCGGACGAGTATCTCCTGAGTCCGCGCACCTTCGAGTCCGGCCTCGTGACAATCGACGTGGACGACCCGACGGCGACGGTCGAACGACTCGCCGACGCGGGAATTGCCGTCCGCGCTATCCCTCTGATTGGCGCACTCCGGGTCTCCGTCCACGCGGTGAACACCGAAGACGAGATAGACGCGCTGCTGGATGCACTTCCCTTCGCCGAACCGTAGCATCACGCGACGGATCTGCTAACCTGGGAAACCCCGTCTCGTTTCTCGACCTGGCACCACATCCCGTCCGGCGTTCGACACCGACGGCCGGTCTCCGTTCGTCGCTGCGACGAAGTCGCACGTCTGCGGGATTCTGCCGAACCACGATGCGCGCACTTTTCTGTCGGTACCCGCTACGACTACTCAATGCGTGCGCGAACGACCGCAGTCGTCGGCATTCTTCTCCTCAGTCTGGTCGGGGCCGGTGCTTACGCCCTGTTGCAACCGACACAGGGAGGCCAGTTGACCGAGATGTGGGTCTCCGATACGGCACGGGATACGATCGGAAACCACCACGTTCCCGCCGTCGGGCACGTCGACGGAACGACACGAATCATCGTGCCCGTCAATGCCGAGCGAAACAACGGTGCCTGCTCGGTCGTCGCCGTCGACGAGAACGCGACGCGCCAGTGGGAAGACAGTATGCCAGAGCAGGCCTGTAACATCCACGGGTACGGCGACCCGATCGTCGCCGATTACGATGGCGACGGGACGGAGGAAGTCATCGTCGGGTCGACCGAAGAGGTGGTGCTCGGCTACGACCCCACCACCGGGAAAGAGGAGTTCCGCTACGACCTGTCGTGGTGGGGATACACGCCGCCAATCGTCACGGACTTCGCGCCGACGCCGGGGACTGAGCTCGTCGTCACGGACATGAAGGGGACGGTGTTCGTCTTCTCGCAGAACGGCAGTGTGGTCTGGAAGAAGTCGCTCAACGGGTCGGTCGTCGTCGCCCCGCCGGCAGTCGACGACTTCGATGCCGACGGGACCTCGGAACTCGTCGTGGGTGGGTCAAACGTCAGCCTCCTGGAGCGAAACGGAACCACCCGCTGGAAAGCGACGCTCGACAAGAGCGTGACCTGGATGACGACCGGGCAGGCCGACGACGACGAAGCGATCGAAGTCGTCGCCGGGATGCTCGATGGGCGAGTGATAGCGTTCGATGGACGGACGGGGGAACGAGAGTGGACGAAAGCGGTCGGAAAGGCGGCCGCTGTCGATGCGTTCGGTAACGCCGACGGTGACGGACAGGCGGAAGTGTACGTCACGGCGAAAGACGGGAAACTCCGGGCACTCGACGCCAGCGACGGCACGACCGAGTGGACGACGACGCTCACGACCGATGACGTCCAGATGACACCGCCTCCGGTCGTGGACGATATCGATTCGGACGGCGACGACGAACTCGTCGCCGTCACCCAGACGGGGACGGTTTCAGTGGTGAATCCGAAATCCGGTGCCGTCCTCGCCACGTACGAGCGTGACGTTCCTATCTGGACCTACCCCGCACTCGATGACATCGACGGCGACGGTGAGAAAGAGATACTCGCGGTGTACGGCGACGGTCGGGTCGTCGCCCTCGAGTTCGGTGGAGAGTAAGCACGGAGGTTCGCGTTCGACCCCGTGCTCACCCGTGGTCGTACCGTGGAACCGTCAACGCGTTGGCGAGCGGGAGATAGGAGTAGACGTGCTCGGTTCCCAGCGTTCCGACCCGTGGTAGTTCGCCGCCTCGCGGCGTGAGACTGTGAGCGAGCGTGTAACAGAGCGCGTAGTTCAGCCGGAAGTAATCGCGGACCAGCGGTTCGGGGACTTCGGTGACCAGCGATTCGTAGATGCGTTTTCCCCGGGACTGAGCGGTTCCACAGTCGGGTTCGGGGAAGAACGCGCGCGAGAAAAAGGCGTAGGCGTGTCGATGTTCGAAAAAGTCGGGCAGGATGTCCGTAATCGAGACGCCGGACTGCCCGATTCGGCTCGAACGAACCACCGATTCGAGTGCGTCGACGGAGCGTTGTTCCGGTGGCGGACCGGTCGACGGTCGGTCGAGAAAGCGCTCGATACAGCAGTCGGGATAGCCGTGTAACCCCCCCTGATACCGCTCGAACTCGCGCTCGGAATCGTTTATCACCTCGGCGACGTTGCGACGAACAACCTCCTGAGGCTCGGGGGCTTCGTCCGCTCGGAAGAAGTACGTCCGCCAACCGAAGTCGATGCTGCTATTTTCGGTTCTGAGAAGCTCCGGAACGGTGAAACTGGTGCCGGGGAAGTTCTCCCGAAACTGAATCGCTTCCGGCGTCTCCCGAGCCGTCTCGTAGAGTTCCATCGCGGCATCCTGCAGGGCGGACTGTTCGAACGCGTCGATGCGCATCTGGATGGAATCGAGCGTTTCGTACGAACGTTGCAGGGCGCCGATTCGCTCTGCGAACGCCGTCTCGTCGAGTCGTCGAAGGACCGAAAGTTGGTTCTCGAAGTAGACGTCACTCAACTGAACGCTCGCTCCACGTTTCTCGCCGGTCAGGACGGGCATCGCTTCGAGTGCCGCGTGCGTCGGGAGGGCGTCGATCTCAGTAATCCTCTGAGAAGACATTAGCAACGCGTTGGAGCGAGACCGTCATATGGATTTCGTCGGACTGTCAAATCGTCGCTCCGACCGTCGTCGCCCGCGATTTTTGCTCTCCGAACCGACCGTCGTCCCCTCGATGGATGTCGACCATCGCGTAGTCGGGCGGAGAGTCGAATTGGGACGACTTTTACCCCTCCATCGACTAGCGACGGACGATGCCCAATCGGCGACCGAAAACGCACGTTGGAACGGTGGTTTCGGTTCTTTTCACGCTCGGGTTCGTTCCAGGGGTCGCGAGCGCACACGAGGTCGGTGGGTCGAGGTTCGACGCACCGTTGCCCCTCTCGCTCCTCTTCGTGGGTGCGGGCGTGACCGTGGCACTGACGGCTGGCTGGCTCGCGGTCACCGAACGAACCCCCCCGGAGACGACGCGTCGGAACGTGGTCGCGCGGGTCCCCTCGTCCCTCGCCGTCCCGGTCCGGCGAGGGCTCCGTCTCTTCTTTTTCCTCGGGTTGGTCGCCGCATTCGTGCTCGGAATCGTCGGTCGACAGGTGCCAGCGGAGAACTTCTCGACCGTCTTCACCTGGGCGGTCTGGTTCCGAGGGGTCGCCCTGCTCGCGATTCTCTTCGGAACGCCGTGGCCGACGCTGTCGCCGTGGCGAACGCTCTATCGAGGACTCGTCTGGCTCGAAGGGAGGACGGTCGCGCTGTTCGAACGGTCTCTTTCGGTTCTCAGCACCTGGGTCGCCTTCGGCGGATTTCTCGTTCTCATCGGCGTGCTCGAAAACCTGACGGTCGTTCCGCAAGTTCCGCTGCTGACGACCGTCGTCCTCGCCGTCTACGCTCTCGTGATGGTCGGCGGAAGCGTGCTCTTCGGTCCCGCGTGGCTCAACCGGGCAGACCCGCTCGGTGTCTTCTACCGGCTGTTCGGCCGAGTCGCGTCGGTCACCGTCTCGCGCGCTGACGACGGCGGTTGCGAAATCGCCGTGCGGCCGCCGTGGCGCGGATGCCTCGTCCCGGTCTCGAACTTCCCGCTCGTCGCGTTCATCGTCGCAGCGGTCTACACGGTGAGCTTCGACGGCTTCACGAACACACAGATGTTCCAGACGGTCCTCTTCGACACGCGAACGCTCCTCGGCACTGGCCCCAAGACGAGCGTGTTGCTGTACGGGGCTGGACTCGTGGCGTTCGTCGGCGTATTCGTCCTCGCGAGTTGGCTCGTCGACCGCCTCGGTACCGAGACGACTGATAGCCGAGATGCACGCCCGTCCGAGGCGACTGTGGACGACGGTCTCTCGACCGACGGGGTAGGTGACGAACGACTTGCGTCGGGGTGGTACGAGACAGCACGACGGTTCGCGCCGACCGTACTCCCCATCGCGGCCGCCTACGAAGTCGCGCACAACTATCCGTACGTGTTTCGGAGTGTCGGGCAACTCGTCGCTATCGCACTCGCGCCGGTCGAGCCGGGCGTCGAACCGCTGACTCTGCTCGGCTGGCTCTCGCTCCCGGCGTTCTGGGCGTCGCAGGTCCTGCTCATCGTCGCCGGACACGTCGTCGCTGTCGTCGCCGCACACTACGTCGCAGTCGAGCGATTCGAAACACCCTCGGCGGCGCGGCGCGGACACGCCCCCTTCGTCGTATTGATGGTCGGCTATACCGTCCTCTCACTCTGGATCATCTCACAGCCAGTCGTCAGGTGACGGTCGCTCGAACGACGCCATCTGCGAGAAGTCCAACTGGAGACCGACACGGGACAGTCGAGGTCCGCCGGTCGACGTTTCGCTTCGAATCGTGAGACGCTACCTTCGGACGTCCTCTTCGACGGCTTCGACCATCTCGTCGGCTGGAACGTCCGTCAACGAATCGTCGACGAGTTTCAGCCTGAGTCGTGGGCGTCCCACGTCGATCGGGACTTTCTCCGTGTCCAGCACGCCGAGGTCTTCGAGTCGCGTTTTGGTTCGCGAGAACGTCGCCTTGCTCGCCAGACCGACGTCTTCGCCCCACTTACTGATGTCGTACAGTAGGACGTTGTTTCGGGCTGCGACGAGGAGACTGATAGCGACTTCGTCCAGTTCGTCCGCGCCGCGCAGTTCGTCCAACGACCCGAGCACCGTCATGAAGTCGTCTTCGACCTGCGGGTCGATCTCCTCCGAGAGGGTTTCACGCACCTGCGAAATCGGCGGCGTTCGAAGCGTAAACTCGTCGCCGTCCTCCCACGCAGTCATCAGCGACTCACGCGCCGTCCGTACGAAGTCGGAATCGTCGGACTGTAAGCCATCTATCCTGTCGTCTAGCTGGACGAGCGAGACGAGTCTGTCGTCGAGCACGACCATCGAGTTCCGGTTTACGTCGTCCGACGTTCGGATGGACAACTCGTCTCGATGGATGAGGTCGGCCGCTTCGCTGGCGATGAGGAAATCGTCGGCTATCGATTTGAGCGTCTCCGAACTCGCCATGATTCGGAGTTCCGGACGACTACCCTCCAGGTCGCTCGCGGTGACGATTGCTGCTTCCAGTTGTGCCCTGGATGGGTTGACTATTAGAATCGGTTCTGCTGTTTCTTCGAAAAGTTCTTCGAAGATATCCCCCAGTTCTTGGTTGAGTAAGTCCGCCATCGACATGGATATGAGGTCAGACGCGACGTACTTAGTATTGCGTCGGTTAAATTAGAGAAATGCAACGTTTCGTGGATGAAATTGGAGTAAGCACAGTTTACGTAGGTTGCAAGTCAAAGTCCACGTCACTACCGGAAGAGGACGTCGACCGAGACGACGGTCTCGCGCGCGGAGCAACTACTAGTGTGACCGTACAGTTTCCGTGAAACGAGCGTGGAAGTGGACACGTGGAAGGGAGAAATTAGCTCCTCTCTACTGCCAGCGATTCGTGACCGTCGACCGGCGCTCGGCCTCGTACACGGTGAAACCGCTCAGTCGACGGTCGTCGGTAACCGGTTGTTGTTCGGACCGCCATGGGCTCGGTGAACAGCTGACGGCGGCGCGTACCGCTGGACGCCGGCCTCAGCGCAGTTCGATAGTTCCGGTTTCCCGAACGACGACGGTGAAACCAGCGTAGTCGAACTGGACGGTGTTGTCCGCTCGTGCTGTGTGAGAGTCGGGGCGAAAGAGCGCATCCAGTGCGTCGGGATTGACGGACTCGTACAGCGGGTCGAGGGTCGTCGGTTCGTCTCCCATCGCCGTCGCGACTGTTCTGACGACTGCCTCGCTGAACTGTTCTTCCGGCCGAACCGCGGAGCAGTGGAACGATTCACCTGGTCGTATCGATGGCGCGTCGGGCATCAGTGGCTGATCGTTTGGGGTCATGGTCGTGGTCCAGTTAGAACAACACTTCACGCAACGACGTAGTATAAAAAACCCCGTCAGACGAATTTATCGCAGTCGATTCTATACGTGATAATATACGTCTGACTACCGAGATAGAATTTTCCTCCCTCGGCGCTCGAAAGGACGTCGGAGACGGCGTTCAGGCCGGTTTCCGGCCTTCGGCAGTCGCCTCGACGCGAGCGAGCGCTCGTCCCATCAAATATCCGGCGAACGGGCCAATGAGCGTCCAGTAACGACGGAAGCGGGTTCGAGCAGTCTCGTCGGTCGTCGCCGTTCGTGCCTCGTACGTGACGAGACTCCGATTCGCGCCGTACGGCCGCACCGAGAAACTAATTGCCAACTTCGCGTACCCCGGGCGGTCGAATGCGCGGAAGTCGGCGGCGTCTATCTCCACCCACTCGATTTTCGGCTGCCAGAACCGACCGGCCCCTCCGAATACGACCTCCTCGCCCGGTCGTTCGTCGAGCAAGACCCAGATTCCGCTGTCGGTGAGGTCCGCAAGCGTGGCTGAATCCGGGTATTCGGGCTGGTTCTCACCGTGCCAGAGTGCGTACAGGCGGTCGGGGAGCATGCGGAGTTCGCTGAGCAGACGAACGGTGGGCCCCGTCTGCATGAAATCCAACGTCTTGACGGCGGCGTAGGCCGCCTCCGGTTCGGCGTCCACGACGAGGTGACGACGCTGAGCGGCATCGTACGTCGGCAACTGTTCGTCGATGAGCATCGACCGTGTCGGGTCGCGACGCACGCGATTCGATATTGCTGCGAGCATACGCTTCGGTACGGTGCGAGAGTCGAAAGCGAGTACGGTGGTTCTCCAGGAGTGAAAACCGGTCGGTGCCGTCGGTGGCAACGGTCGACAGCGGACTCACAGCGTACCCGCGGCCGCGTTTACGGTGCTCTCGTCGATGGGAACTCGCGGAGAGTCGTTCACCGGTACCCCAGCGCTTCGAGATGCTCTTCGGCGGCAATCGGGTCGCCTTCGTCGTCACGTTCTGTGCTCGCTTCGGGCGTGTACGTCTCCTCGTCCGCGGCCGTGGTCACGGCCCAGGGAACCCTCTTGACGACGGAGAGTGGGACGCCCGTCGGGTGCCCGTGGATACGACACTCGCCGAACGCCTCCCCGTGGTCGGCCGAGATGATGACCCGTTCCGCATCGAGGTTTTCGAACAGCAGTTCGACGTCGTCGAGCACGTATCGGAGGTTGTCGAGGTACATGTCCCACGCTTCTGCACGGCTCAGGTCACCCCGACGGAGCGCCGGCCACGGTTTCGTCTCTACCGGCATGAGTTTTTCGCCGGTGCGAGCAGCGCGCGACATGTACGGCGTGTGCGGTTGCGCGTAGTGGAACAGGTATCGCTCGGCGTCGACCCGGCGAGCAGTTCCGATGGCTCGGTCGGTGAGATACCGGGGTGGAACGTTGCCGAGTTGGTCGTCGTGGCCGTGTCGCCAGGCCGGGACGTACTCTTTGAAGTCCTCGGCGACGACGACGTTGTCCCGGGGCCAACCGAACGGCAGCGAGACGCTGGGTGCGTATCGCTGGCGGAGGAACGCACCCCGGTCGAAGCCGTTTGCTGTCACGAGCGCCGTCTCCCGTACGTCCGAGAGATAGTCGGTCGTGAACGTCTTGACGAGCCACTCGTAGGAGCCACTGCCGACGGACAAAATCGAGCCGATGCGACTCTCGTCGAGGAAGTCGTACTCGTCTGCGACGGCCCGCAACGCATCGACACGACAAGCGTCGAGGATGACGAGCGCGTCCCACTCACGGTCGTAGACGTTCGTTCCGAAGGGATACCGTGAAGTGAGGGTGAACCACGGACCCAGGTACGTACACCACAGGGCTTGCATCAAAGCGCGTGACGGGTTCTCGCGGTAGTTCTCCCGAAACTCGGAAATCCAACCGCGGAGACTAACGGGCATTTGATAGAAGTATCTCGAGAGGAGAAAGTATAGTTTATGGAAGTCATAAAGTATTTATCGTTTTCGTAGTTGTATTCTTATTTATCCTATAGGGACAGAATATATACCGCTCGCGAATGAGGTTCCGAATCGGCGACTGGAGGCGTCTCGAACGCCTCTCACGGCCGTCCCGTCGTTCGTCGCGTGGACCCGAGGGAGCGACTCGTCTCGTTCGGTATCGACCGCTCCCGAGAGAGACACCCCAGACCCGGACACGTCGGCCACGGCCAGTAGACGTCGTCGGACCCCCAGTCACCGGGTGACCGAAAGAATCGGGAACAAACCTTTCGTCTGCGGGCGAGAGGATACCGACAGGTGTCTCACGTGCGCCTCTTCACGTATATCAAATCTGGCGAGTGGCCGACCGTCCTCGGATATCTCCTCTTCGTCGTGTTGATGGCTGTCGGATACTACTACAACATCACGTTCGTTCAACTCGGTCTCATTGACCTCGGGACCGGACTGGTGGGGATGTCTCGGACGGCGGTGTCGGCGTGGATGGCCGGTCTCGCGTTGCTCACGTTCGTCGTCGCCGTCGTTGTCGGCGTGACGATGGACCGTCGGGGGTGGAGCACCGATTTTCGAACGAAACTCCGGTTGCTCCTCGCGGTCGTCGTGGTACAGTTCGGACTGACGGTCGCCGCCCCCACGATTCGGAGCGTCGCGGCCTTCGGCACGTGGGTCGTCGTCGCTTCGGTCGCCCTCGGCGTCGGATTTCCGGTCTCGTTCAGTCTCGCGATCGATTGTATCCCCGTCCCCGACCGAGGCTACGTCGCCGCGACGATTACGGCGGTCACGTACTTCGCCGCCAACGCCTACCCGCTCGAGTGGTCGGTCGACGTGTTCAGTCGACTCATGGTCGTCGCGATGATTCCTGGCATCCTCGTTCTCGGCGTCCTCGTCTCCGAACGCGTTCCAGTGTTGAACGCGGTCGTCGAACGACTCGCCGTCCAACACCGCGAGTTCGGAACTGGTAGATTCTGCCGTCAGACCACGGTAACCGTTCGAACGCTCTCGTTCTGGTCGCCGGTCTTGCTCATGTTCGGTGTGTTCTTCATCGACAGCCTCGGATTCCTGCGAATCATCGAGACGCCGTCGCTCGTCCTCAGTTCGTGGCAGTCGCCGGCGCTCACGACGCGACTCGGCATCGCCGTCGTCCACGCGGTCGGGGCGTTCATGGCCGGTGTCCTCTACGTGAACTTCGACCGGAACCGACTGTTCCTGTGGGTGTTCGCACTCTTCGCGTTCACGTACGTCCTCTACACCTCCGATCTACGTATCGCCGGGCTGTTTCCGGTGCTCGCCCGGGATACGCCGTCGGTCGTCAACCCGCTCTTTTACTCGCTGTCGGTGAGTTTCTACACGACGCTGAACTTCGCGCTCTGGCCCGACCTCTCGACCGCCGAAACGGTCGGAACTCACTCCGCCATCGGCATCGGAATGGCCGGGTGGCTCGCGACCTTCCTGAGCACCGCCGTCTCGCTCTATCTCGAACAGACCGAGGTCACACTGCTCTCGCACCTGAATATCGTCAACGCACTCGCGCTCCTCCTGTTTTTCGCGCTGGCCGTCGGCATCTACGTCCATCGAATGGTCGCGCTCGGCCGAGAGGTGCCACGATGACCCCGACCGAGACCCTCCCGTTGCTGATAGTCGCCATCCTGTTACTCTCGGCGAGCGGTGCACAGCCGGAGAAGATGGAGGTCGTGTTCGACGGCGACCACACTGCGAAGGAGATAGAGGACGCGCTCGTGGTCGGCGGCGGGACGGTGACGGTTCCGTCGAACGCGACCGCGGCGGGCCAACTCTACGTCATCGGTGGAGACGTGCGAATCGACGGACGAGTCGAGGGCGACGTCCACTTGCTCGCGGGGAACCTGACCGTCACCGACGGGGCCGTCGTGACGGGTGAACTGCAGACGGTGACCGGGAACCGCTCGGTGGCGAGCGGAGCCAGCGTCGGCTCGCAGTCGTCTCTCGTGACGACCCAACAGACACGCTCGCCGTTCGCAACCGCCGGATTTCTCGCCGTTCGAACCCTCGCGCTGGTGGTCGTCGGAGCGGTGCTCAGTCGGCGAAGACCGACGTTGGTTCACAACGTGGCCGATTCGATTACCGAACATTCGGTCGTCAGCGGCGTCGTGGGGTCGATAGCTGGTGTGACACTCCTCGTCCTGTTCGTGTACATGGCGTTCACGCTGATCCTCATCCCGATCAGCGTTCTCGGGCTGTTCGTGGAGTTCCTCATGGTCGTCTACAGCTACGCGGTGTACGGGTTCTTGCTCGGACAGCAACTGCCGATAGAGCGCGTCGACGTGGCCTCGGGCGTCGGTGCCGGGCTGTTCGGACTCGGGCTCGAATTGGTCGGGCGGGTGCCGTACGTCGGCGTCGGCGTTCAGTTTCTCTTCGTCGTCGTCGGCCTCGGCGCGATATTGATAACCTATTTCGGGCTCCGCGAGTTCGAACCCGTACAGATACCGGAGTGAGTAGTGTGACCGGAAAATGCGTCCCGCGAGGTGCGAGTTGATGCGGTCGCTGTTCATGGGTTGGCGGCACGTCCTCTTTGCGAACTGGCCCGTCGATCCGGCTGTCGTCGCGCCACACGTTCCGGACGCGATGCGTCTGGACACCTACGACGGACGCGCGTGGATGTCGGTCGTTCCGTTCACGAACGTCGACGTTCGTCCGTCCTGGGTGCCGTCGGGCTGGGGCGTCCCGTTGCCCGAACTCAATCTCCGGACGTACGTCGTCTGCGAGGACGAACCGGGAGTGTACTTCTTCAGTCTCGACGCACAGGGCGTCGCCGGCGTTCTCGGCGCTCGGTTGTTTCACCACCTCCCGTACTACTACGCGCGAATCTCCCTCGCGACCGAGGGCGACGAGGTACGGTTCGCCAGCAGACGGCTCCATCCCGGCGCACGTCCGGTTCACTTCCGGGCGACGTACGCACCGGTCGGAGACGAGTTCGTGGCCGACTCGGGGTCGCTCGCCGAATTTCTCACCGAGCGCGACCGATACTACACCGAATCGCCGGGCGGGTCGGTCAGATACGCCATCGTCGACCACGAACGGTGGCCGTTGTTCCGGGCGCGGGTGACGGTGGACGAGAATACGTTGTTCCCGGCCAACGGCTTCGATACCCCCGACACGGAGCCGGTTTTCCTGTACAGCCCTCGGGTCGATACGCGTGCGTCCCGGAGCAAGCGCCTGTGAGTCGGCCGTGCCCGTTCACTCGCGAAGACGGGAGACCTGGAGATCGTCTCGAATCGAAGACGACTAGCTCGCCTACGGTCTGCGGAACACGTAGGTCGAACCGGCCCGTTCGATGCGAATCGCACCGGCGTCGTGGTCGAAGACGAGCGAGTCGGCACGCCCGTCGAAATCGTGGAGGGGCATTCCGGCGGTCACCCGACCGTCGCGCGTGACGGCGAATCGGGCCACCCCCATCCGGGTGACGAGTTTCGAATCGGACGCGTCGACGTCCCCGGCGAATCGGCGGAGATGCGACTCGACTTCGTCCCACTCGGTGAGAGGCACGCGCACTACCATAGGGAGTCTCTCGCCGGGAGCGAGCAAAGCAGTGACGGTCGATGCGGGAACGCTGGCGAGAAACTGGCCGTGAATCGTCTCGGTCGGGCCTGCCGGAAAACAGAGAATCGACTACCGTTCGCCTGCGACCCACTTCTGTGAGAAGGCCGTCCCACACTCACAGTACGCGTAGGCGTGTATCACGTCGCCTTCGGCGTAGAGCCCTCCGACGTCCTCGTTTTGCGCTTCCGCGAACGCGAAGACGAACTCCACGTCGTGGTCGTCGGGGCAGTCTCCGCCCGTGAGGTCGGGCGCAATCTCACCGTCGGTGTCCATCGCTCGTTTGGCAAAGCCCATCGCGTCCATGCCCGTCGCCTTCTGGAAGACGTTCCGCCCCGTCTCACCCGAGACGACGAGGAGCGTTCCACCGGGAACCGACTTGCCGTAATCGGCCAGCGTATCGCCCGAGACGAACGAATCGGCGAGAAACAGTGCCACGTCCTCTGGGCGCTCGCCGGCCAGAAACTCGTCTCGCTTGCTCATCGTTCCTCTACCTGTTTTGCGATGTCGGCGAGACTGTCGCTCGGCTGTTCGGTCGCCACGTACACCGCCCGCTCGCCGGGTTCGCGGAGCCCGTACTGGAACCCCTCTTCTACCACGTCGATAAGCACGGATTGGCCGAACTCGCGGTTACTCCGTTCGAACCACTCCGATAGCCGGTTCTCGGCGTCGCCCGGATTGCGCGCGAGTCGGGGGGTGTCGTACATACCCCGGATGATTCGTCCGTCCCCGGTCAGTGGGCGTTCGACGAGCGTCCGGAACTCCGTGTCGTCCACGACGAGCCGAACGAGTTCGTCCGTCGGAAAGGCGTCTGCGTCGTCCGCCGAAATCTCGATACGGGGGCGGTTCGTCGCACCTGCTTGCACCAACGTCGCCCGAACAGTGTCGGTGGTATCACTCGAAACCCGCTGGGTCATGATGATGAAAAGACTGTGGAGATGTTTGAATGTTCTGTCGCTTATTCGTCGCCGTCTTCCTCGCCGAACAGTTCTTCGACCGACTGCTCACCGCGCTCGGAGATGGTGACGTTCAGTTGTGCGACCGCATCGCTGACTTCCTTGCCGCGGACCGAGATACGGCGTCGTTCGCCGTCCCGCTCCGGGTTGTACCCCGTGCCGCCTTCGAGGAGCACATCTTTGAGATTCGGCCCGTTGATGTCGCCACGCATCGGACGACCGGCGTTGTCGGAACCACCCGTAATCTCGACCGTGTAGCCGTTGAGACCGACGGCACCGCCGTCTACGTCGTCTCCGATGGACTTACCGAGGAATCGATTCGCATCCTGTCCGTCGATATCGCGCTGATACGCCATCCCGGAATCGG
Organism: Haladaptatus ordinarius; assembly: GCF_054177595.1. Classification (NCBI taxonomy): domain Archaea; kingdom Methanobacteriati; phylum Methanobacteriota; class Halobacteria; order Halobacteriales; family Haladaptataceae; genus Haladaptatus; species Haladaptatus ordinarius. The sequence continues at coordinate 18,222 of NZ_JBPEHH010000020.1, forward strand.
GGTCCGCGACGACGACCTGAAAGTTTGCCATGCGGGAAAAATATCGACCGTTCCCTAAAAGCACATCGAAACCGACCGTCTTCCGGACGAAACCACTTTCGCCCGTGCGACCGTTCTGTCATCTCGGGGAGGATGACCGGGGTCTACTACTTCGTCAGCGACCTTCACGTCGGTGGCGACGAGCAGTTACAGGAGTGTGCGTTCGAAGACGAGTTCGTCGAGTTCCTCCGAGAACTCGAAACGAGGGACGAAGACGCAGAGCTGATTATCCTGGGTGACGCGTTCGGCCTCTGGGAGTTCACCGAGTCGGAGGGGATGGAGAAGTTCGACCTCCTCGTCGAACACCATCCGCAGTTGTTCGAACAGTTCCGCGCGACCGGCGAGGACGTCACCATCACGCTCATTCCCGGCAACCACGACGCCGAACTCGCGGGCTATTCGGAGTACGTCGAGCGACTGCGTGCGTACAACATCGAACTCGACTCGACGGTCTCGCTGGTCAGGCACGTTGCCGGGGGTGATATCTGGATAGAACACGGGATGCAACGAGATTCGAACAACCGGATGCCCGATTTCGGCAATCCGCGGGCGAACCCACTGGGCTACTTCGTGAACCGGCACGTCACGAGCAAGGCCGGACAGCTCTCGGGACGCGGTAGGTACAACTGGCTCAAAGACATCCAGTCGGTGACGCCGCTCGAAGAGATACCCGATTGGGTCGCCTCGAACTACTTCTACCGGGAGATGAATCCGTTCCTTCGGTACGCCGCACTCCCGTTTCTGTTGCTGTTTCAGGTGAGCCTCGTCTATCTGGTCGTCCTCGTGCTGGAGGCGACGGGTGTCCTCGGAACGAGCACCGTTTCGAATCTCACCGCGGCGTTCCTCCGCCAGTTCGGACTCGTTGGTGACCTCGTTAAGTTCGTCATTTACGTCAATCTCGTCGTCGTCGGATTGCTGTTTGTCCTCTCGATTCCGCTCTTTTTCTTCGTCCGCGACGCGAGACGAACCCTCGAACGATTTGACATCGTCGCGGCGGAACGGAACGCGGAACCGCCCGAGACACCCTACGTCGAGGCTGCACTCAACGTGTTCGAGACCAATCCGGACGTCGTGGCGTTCGTCTACGGCCACACCCACCGCGTGTCGCTATCGAGGGTAGGAGAGCGCGTCATCATCAACACCGGCACGTGGCTCAAGCGACTGCACCGGACGCCGACGTGGGTCGGTATCCTCCCGCCGGTGTACTATCCCTCGTTTCGACTGAACTACTTCCGGCTCAGCGAGGAGGCGGGGAACGTCCTCGTCGAGTACAGGACCATCGAGAAAGACCCGCCGAAAGAACTCTCACTGCTCCAGCGACTGCTGACCCGCCGACCGCCGCCCGATCCCGAGATTCCCGGCCGAACCGTCGTCGAGACGCCGGAGAAAGAGGTCGTCGAATCGCCGTCACGAAGCGACGGCGGAGGGTAAGGAGACTTCGAGGCGTCCGGCGGAGTTATCGCGCCCGGACGACGACGGTATCGGCGGCCAGGTCGCCGATTCGCTGGCGGTCGTCGTTGACAAGCATGGCGACGAGCGTGACGGCGTAGTATGCGATTCCGCAGACGGTGCGGAGGGCGTTTCGGATGATCGATGCGCCTATCGTGCACGGGTTGCCATTTCTCTTGACGACGATGATTCCGAGCGCCCGCTACCCACTGTCTGTCCGTATATTCCTTCGAGGACGACGAGTACGACGAGGAACACGAGACCACGTGATCGGAAGAGACCCCGATCAACACACCGGAACCGGTGGCGAGGGCGAGCACGACGGTCTCGTCGATAATCAGTGCGTCAACACGGCTGAGGATCACGTCTTCCTGTGTTCCCATGATCGGTTCTGGCATGGACTCCGGAAAACAAAGTTGGATAATTAGTCTTGTGCACCTACCAGCATCGTCGGTTCGGGAACCGCGTTCAGTCCGACTGACCGCGACGAACTTCTCTCCGAGACACTCATTTAGATAGACGGGAAAGACTGTTCGAGCGCGATATATAGTGTAGTGATGAATTCGGCTGCCAGATAGTTCAGATAACGTGTCCGAAACCGTTCGTTTCCGACAGTGAATGAAACGGAGTCGATCGCTCACTCGCCGTCGTCGTTCCTCTCTCCCCGGTTAAATTCCGAAAATATATAAATGATATTTTCTGCGTGAGTATTCAGACGTGCAGATATAACGAGAGCAATAGCCACTATCGATTTTAGTAACACTACTTTAATTTTCATGTTTCGATGAAAAGGTTCTATGATGGGGTAGTGAGTACACTACCGACATGAGGGTCGAGAAACGATGACGCTGGAAGACCGTCGAGCGTCTTCCACCACGCTTCCGGCAAACCCGTTCCAGCACGGATACTTCCCACTCGCGCTCGCACAGCTTCTTCTAATCCCACTTCTTTTCGCCGAAGTACTCCTTCGTGCGACGAACAGTCCCGAGTGGTTCACCGCGTTTCACCTCAATCTTCTGTACGTCTTCTTCGCCCCGGTTCTCCTGTTCGTCCATGCTTACTATCGTAGAGATCGGAACCTCTGGCTCCACGTCGCACAGCTGGCGATATTGATACTGCTGACGTTCACCCTCCTGCGACAGAATTACAAGTACATCCCACCCGCGGACGAGGGGCGTACTGTCCATGTCGCTATCCTCTACATCTACTATCTAGCGTACCCATTGCTCGGATACGACCTCGTCGAATTCCTCCGGGAACGGGCGGTCTACATCGCAGCGTTTGCCACCGTCCTCGGCGTGTACTTCTTCCACGTCAACGGGATGGCTGCCGGGTCGGGAAGAGCCAGTTTCGTCGTTTTTGTCGGGCTACTCTTTGGGATGAATCTATTTTTCATCCCGCGACATGTCTCCCGTGACGTCTTTCTGTGGGGTGCGAGTCTCGCATCGTCATTCGCAGTCGGACTTGGACTCCCGGCCTATGTGCTCGGGGAGTATCAGGTCTCGTGGTTCCAGATACAGCTGTTCGGAGCTCAATTCAGTCCACCGCTGCTCGGCACCAAACTCCACTTTTTGCAGTCTATCTACGAGAACCCGAACACCCTTGGCGGACTCGCGTTTGCAGGTGCGTTTGCGGCACTGGTACTCACGGGCGAAGCCCTACAGCGGCGGTCGTTCCCACTCGTTCCAATCGCAGGCGCGATGTTCGTGCTCAACAGTATCGGTTTGTACGCGAGTTATTCTCGGGCGAGTTGGCTCGCTTTGGCACTCGCGGGGGCGGTATACGTCACCTACGTCGGATTAGGTCGACGAGCCGCCGCCTATGCCACCTTCGCACTTGGCGGACTGACTGTACTCTTTTTCGTTGGAATGTTCTTCTCGATCGTTCCGATCAACCCCCACGGCCGGTTCGCACTCTGGGAGGGTGGTTTTCGAGCCATACTAAACGCCCCAGGATCGTTCGGCTACGGCGTTGTCTCTGAAGACAAAGTCATCGCGCCGTTCGTGCCAGATCCACAATTCCGTGGGTATTCACCGCATAATTCCTACGTGGAAATATTCATTAACGTTGGAATTGTCGGTGGGCTCGCGTACCTCGTATTGACGCTTGGAAGCATTGCTGAAGGAGTGTTCAGATACGAAACCGTCGACGTTCCAATGCTTGCTTTTGCGTTTGGCTTCTCGGTTCACCACATGTTCGAAAAATATACCATGTTCAATATCGCTGTTGCAACGATCCTCTCTGCGCTGGTCTTCGGGTATCTCATCAATGGTTATCGACAGTAGGCCGTCGGCGAGAGCTCCCGAATCGTCGACTACTTCGCAACCCGACGTACGACCCCTTTTGCCCCTTCGAGGTTGACACCAAACCAGTCTTCGAAGCTCTTGGCGAGTGCGAGTTCCTCTTCCTTGATGCCACCGAAGGCGAGTATCATCGCGACGTGAAGTACCTTGGGGGACAAGCCCCGAGGCTTCACCGTTTTGTCTGTGTCGTCCAGAAACGGACGGATAGACGCAGGCGAATTTAATTTCCCTTGGATTTCCCATGCTGGGTGGTTTGGAATTAACACCCGAACACCCAGTGTGTCCGTGGGGTCGGGGCCACCACCAGCCCCCGACAACACCCGTCTCACCGCCAACGGCGGGTTTTGAGAGGTGTCGCATTTCCAAACCGCATTTCAGTCAACATTGGATTAAGGTCTTTGACCCGTCTTTGTGGGTTTCTGACTATACCTTTAGTACTATCTTTTGTTTATAAAAATGGGTGTCGGCTTCACCCTGGGGGCTTGACTCCAAGGCACTCGCCTTGCTTATCTGTAAATGGCACAGAACAGCGCGAACGCGCCGACGAGGGTGACGTCGAGCAAGAGCGACTCCAGCGGCCACGCCTGCTGCGACCGCAGTCCGGACGAACATCCCTCTGAACAGATGGATGCCGACGGTCCAGTAGTGTTGCGAGAAATATAGAACGTTCATTAGCAAGTAACTGAGGGTGATTACGACTGCAGCCCCGAGATACGAGTAGCGCGGAATCAAAACGAGGTTGAGCGCGACGTTCACTGTCGCGACGTTCTCGTACATGATGAGTTTCGTCTTTCCGGCCGAGGTCAACGTGTTTCCAGATGGACCAGTGATGGCGTGTGAGAGGAATCCGACCGCGAGGAGTCGGCCAGCAAGGAATCAACGCCGCAGACGACGAACACCTCTGTATCGGCGAGACACCGGACGAACTCGCCCGAGAGGTGGTCGAACTGCTGGAAAACGAAACGCGAGCGAATCGGTCGGCAGGCACGGGCGCGTATCGAGGAGAGATACACGTGGGAACAGATTCGACCCGAACTGGTCGAACACGTCAACGCGATTCTAGACTAGCGGGACGGACCCAGACACGAGATGGTAACCGGTTGGCAGGGATTCTAATTCCATCGCTTACGCTGAATCGCACCTCACCTCCTTTCGTTGCAGAATCAGCGGGCACGATGGGATTCGAACCCACGGCCGTCGGATTAGAAGTCCGACGCTCTATCCAGACTGAGCTACGTGCCCTCGACACGTCGTTGTCGGCGCGTCATCATAAGAGATTGGGATTCTCACCGAGAGCACAGCCCTTAAGCACGGTTCACGAGAAAAACAGAACGATGCGAGTAATCGGAACCGTCGGGCTACCGGGAAGCGGCAAGGGCGAAGCCGCCACGGTCGCAGCGGAGATGGGCGTCCCGGTCGTCACAATGGGCGACGTCATCCGCGATGCGTGTCGCGCGCGGGGTCTCGACCCGGCGGAACACCACGGCGAAATCGCGAAGGCGCTTCGGGAGGAAAACGGCCCCGACGCCATCGCACAGGAGTCACTACCGCAAATCGAAGCCGCACTCACGGAAGCAGACACCGTGCTCGTGGACGGGATTCGCTCCGGCGTGGAAGTCGAACGATTCGAGGACGCCTTCGGCACCGACTTCGTCCTGGTGAGCATCGAGGCACCGTTCGAGGTTCGCGCCGAACGTCTCGGCGCACGGGGACGCGACCACTCCGACGAGAACGAAGAGAGCCTCCGACAGCGCGACGAGCGCGAACTCGGCTTCGGACTCGACCGCGCGATGGCGCGAGCGGACGCCGTCATCGACAACACGGAGTCGCTCGAAGCGTTCCGGGAACAGATTCGCGCGCTCCTCGAAGACGGCCTTTCGGGGCTAGAGAACGGACGAACTGCCGAACAACCATGATTTACAGCATCGACATCCAGGTCACGACACCCGTGAACGACACCGAAATCGAAGCCAGAGTCGCCGATGCTATCGAGAGCATCTTTCCGGGCGCAGAGATAGAATCGAGTCACGGCGAACTGCTCGCCGAAGCCCACAGCGTCGAACACTTCTCGGAACTGCTCCACCGGCAAGCCATCCTCGATACGGCACGCGGCGAGTTCTTCTCCGGGCGAGAAGGAGACACCCTCACGTTCGCGCTGAAAAAGCAAGCCGCCTTCCAGGGCGTCGTCAACTTCGCTGTCGGAAATCCCGACGAACTCGGCGACATCCACGTCCGCATCCGGGTAAGCGACCCCACGGTGGAGGAGTTCATCGACTACCTCGCGCCGCCGACCGAAGACGGAAAGCCGATTACCGATGACAGCGACTGATTACACCACGATTCTGACGACGACGAACAACACGATGACCCCCAGCACGTCACAGGCGTTCGTCACGACAGGGATGACGACGTCGTCCGGGTCGAGTTCGAACCGGTAGGCGGCGTACGTCGCGACGAGCGTAACGAACACGGCGATGAACGCCAGCGCGATACCGCTCGAAAGCGAAACGAGGACGACGGTCGACAGGCCGAGTTCGGTCGTGCCGACCAGCCACGTGAGCACCCACGCACCGACGCCGACCGCGGGGAACACCGTGACCGCGAGTGCCACGGTCGCCACGGCGTTGCCCGAGAGCACGTCGTCCCCCCTGTCGAACGAGAGCGTCCCGAGGTGGAACGCGGTGGAGAGTCTGGCGGCGAGGATGCTCCCGAGGTTCCCCGCCGTGCCGATGGTGACCGGCACGAGTGCGAGGAGCGTCGGGTAGCGAAGCAACGTGCTCTCGAATGACCCGAGGACGAGACCGCTCCCGATTTCGACCACGGTGAGCACGAGCAAGACCGGGAGCATCGCCCGCATGATGGCGCGGACCGTCCAGCGCGTCGGCATCTACCCCCCTCCGAGTGCGAGGACGATTCTGACGGCGAGCAGGAGAAACGAGATGCCGAACACGTCGCCGGTCGTCGTCACCAGCGGCCCGACGAGCGTATCGGGATTCTGGCCGCGCCGGTAGCCCGCGAACACGACGACGACGACGGCCACGGTCAACGCCACGCCCGAGAGCAGACCAGCGATGAGGGCGATAGCGACCAGCGTCGGAAGCGGTGCGACCGGGTCGGCGAGCAGACGAAGCACGGAAAAGGCTACCACCGACGCGAAGAGGCTGGCGAGGATGCCATTCGCTAGCGAGGCCGCTATCGCGGCCCACACACGCTCGTCGTCGGGGACGAACGACGGTTCGACTAACCCCTGGTGGAGACCGGAGGCGAGGCGCGCGCCGAGCGACCCGTAGACGTTCCCACGGGTCGCGAGCAGGGCGGGGACGAGGACGAGCAACCCCTGTACTTCACGGAGTTCGGCGCGCATCCCGCCGAGAACCACGCCCGCGAATAGCCCGCCGACCATGCTCGCGGCCAGCGCCGGGAGGGCCTCGCGATACGCCTCGGCGGCGACTTCCCAGACGGTCATCTATCGGTGGGGTCACGCGCACGGGACAAAAAACCGGTGTGTTGCGGCGGGAGTGGCGTCCCGCGTTCACGAATACGACTCACCAGTCGGGCAGGTGACCGTCGTCGGTATCGAACGGGAGGAGGACGGAAGAATCGAACGGGCGGTCTCGGCGTGTCGGTAGTACGAGTTCTGCTAAGTCGTCTCGCGTGGTCCATCGAACCGAGTCGCCGCCGGTAGCCAAAAATCCGGTACTCTCGGGCGTGAGACGACGAAAACGATCGGGGCGGTACGCTACCCGAACGGGCCCAAGCCGCCGCCACCGCCGCCGCCCTGCATCTTCTTCATCATGCGCTCCATGTCACCGCCCTGTCCCATCCCCTGGAACTGTTTGAGCGTCTGGGACATCATCTTGTGCTGCTGGAGTAGTTCACGGACGCGTTCTTCGTCCTGTCCGCTCCCGCGCGAGATGCGCTGAATCTGGCTCGCACCGATGGAACGTGGGTTTTCGAGTTCGTCTTCGGTCATCGAGTCCATGATGACCTCGAACGAACGCATCCGGTCTTTGGTCACGTCCATCGCGTCGTCCGGAAGTTCGTCCATGATGCCGCCACCGAAGCCGGGAATCATGTCCATCACCTGGTCGAGCGGCCCCATCTTGTTCATCGCGTTCATCTGGTGGCGCATGTCCTTGAGCGTGAACTTCCCCTTCAGCATGTTCTCGGGGTCCCAGTCTTCTTCCTCTTCCTGGGTTTCGGTCATCGCCCGCTCGACGCGTTCGGTGAGCTGTTTCAGGTCGCCCATCCCGAGCAAGCGGGAAATGAAACCGTTAGGCTCGAATCGCTCTACGTCCTGGACCGTCTCACCGGAGCCGAGGAAGGCGATGGACGAGTCCGTCTCGTTGACCGCGGTGAGCGCGCCGCCACCCTTCGCGGTCCCGTCGAGTTTCGTGATGACGACGCCGTCGATGCCGATGGATTCGTCGAACTGCTGGGCCTGGTCTTTCGCGCCCTGTCCGATGGCCGCGTCAAGCACGAGCAGGTTGCGGTCGGGGTCGACGACCGACTCTATCTCTTCGATTTCGTCGATGAGGTCGTCTTCGAGCGCGTGCCGACCGGCGGTGTCCACAATGTGGACGTCCGCGTCTTCGGTCTCTTCTAGTCCCTTCCGGGCGATGTCGACCGGGTCGTCGTTGTCCGGGTCGCCATAGAACTCCACCTCGGCGCGGGCACACATCTCTTTGGCCTGGTCGTAGGCACCCGGACGGAAGGTGTCGGTCTGGACGACGGCGGGGCGAAGGCCCTTCTTCGAGAACCACCACGCCATCTTGGCGGCGGTGGTCGTCTTCCCCGACCCCTGGAGACCGGCGAGGAGAATCGTCTGGTTTTCGAGCGGGATTTCCGTACTCTCGCCGACCAGCGAGACGAGTTCTTCGTAGACGATACTGAGAACGTGGTCGCGGGCCGTCGTTCCGCCTGGCGGTTCTTCGTCGAGTGCTCGCTGTTTGATGGAGTCAGAAAGCTCCATCACGAGGCTCACGTCCACGTCAGCCTGCAACAGCGAGCGCTGGATCTCTTTTACGATCTCCTCGATGTCCTCCTCGGTGACGCGGGATTTCCCGCTCAACTTGTCGAGGGAACCGCGAAGAGAACTGCCGAGATTGTCGAGCACCATCGTTAGGAAGTGTTTGGCTTTCTGGCGGTTTAAAGCCTTTTTCTAGTCGGTTCAGCCACAGCGCCAAGAGTTCATGTCGTCGCTTCCCTCGATGCGGCGTTTCGTTGGGCTGATTTCGTAGTGTGGAACTCGAGGTCCACGTGCGACAAGCTTCAAACCCTCGCGAGACGAATATCCGGAATATGCGACTGTTCGTGAGCATCGACCTGCCGGGCGACCTCGCGGAGGGGGTCAAAGGCGTCCAGGACCGCTTTCGCGACGCATCGGGGCTGAACTTCACCGACCCGACGCAGGCTCACGTGACGCTGCAGTTTCTCGGCGACGTAGATGCCGACCGCCTACCCGCGGTCGAACGGGCGCTCGAATCGGCCGTCGAGGACGTCGATTTCGGCCCCTTTCGGGCGACAGTGGGGGGACTGGGCGTCTTCCCCAGTCTGGACTACATCAGCGTCGTGTGGCTCGGCGTCGAAGAGGGAAGCGAGGAGATGACCTTGCTCCACGACGCGGTCGAATCGCAGACGTATGAACTCGGGTTCGCCCCCGAGGACAACGACTTCGTCCCGCACGTCACCATCGCAAGGATGCAACACGCGGGCGGGAAGGAACTCGTCCAGGAGACCGTCCGGGAACGGGACCCCACGGTGGGCCGAATGCAGGTCGAGGAGATTCGACTGACGAAAAGCGAGTTGACGGCGGACGGTCCGGCGTACTCGACCGTCGCGGCGTTCCCGCTGTGACCCCGGTTGAAAGGAACAAGATTTTAAACGACGCCGGAAAAGTGGCAACCACTATGGGCAAGAAGTCGAAGGCCAAAAAAAAGCGGCTCGCAAAGTTGGAGCGACAGAACAGCCGCGTCCCCGCGTGGGTCATGATGAAGACCGACCGCGACGTGATGCGAAACCCCAAACGCCGAAGCTGGCGACGCAGTGACACGGACGAATAATGAGCACGAGTGATTTCGAGGAGCGGGTCGTGACGGTTCCGCTCCGAGACGTGAAGGCAGAACCGAAACACAAACGCGCCGGAAAGGCGATGAAACTGGTGCGCGGACACCTCGCTCAGCACTTCAAGGTCGACGAGGACGACGTGCGCCTCGACCCCTCGATAAACGAGGCCATCTGGTCGCGCGGTCGCAAGAACCCGCCGCGAAAGCTCCGCGTTCACGCGGCCCGCTTCGAGGAAGAGGGCGAATCTGTCGTCGAGGCGGAGTACGAAGAGTAGAGCGTTGCTTCGTACCGCGTTCAACGGGTCGTCGTACGTCGGTGTCTTCGCTCGCGTCACTGACGAGTATCTTCTGATTCGGCCCGATTTAGACGACGAACTGGTCGAATCGCTTGAAGACGAGTTGGACGCCGAACTCGTCGAAACGACGCTCGGTGGGTCCTCCACCGTCGGTGCGTTGGTCACGGGAAACGAGAACGGCCTACTCGTGAGCAATCGTGTGACCGACCACGAGCGCGAACAGATCGAGGAAGTCGTCGACCTCTCCATAACCGAACTGCCGGGACGAATCAACGCCGCCGGAAACGTCGTGCTGGCGAACGATACCGGGGCGTACGTCCATCCCGACCTCTCACGCGAGGCAGTGCAGGCGGTTTCTGACGGACTCGACGTTCCGGTCGAACGCGGTGAAATCGCCGGCGTTCGGACGGTCGGGACGGCCGCGGTCACGACGAACACCGGCGTCCTCTGTCATCCGAAAGCGACCGACGACGAACTCGACCACCTCGAAGACGTCCTCGGGGTTCCGGCCGACATCGGAACGATCAACTACGGCGGTCCACTCGTCGGGTCCGGACTCCTCGCTAACGCCCACGGCTACGTGGTCGGACAGGAGACGACCGGACCCGAACTCGGACGTATCGAAGACGCACTCGGCTACATCGACTGAGCGTTCCGCGTGGTCGACTCGTTCGCATTTTTCGTCACATCTTTTGGCAGAACGTAAACTAGACGGGCTCTCTGCGGCCGAACCGTGACACGAGAGGGGGTGTTGCAACAGTTGCACCTCGCTTCAGCAGACACATCTTCCAAAACTCCATCAGTCGGGATTCGTCGAGTACGACGCATCACGTGGTCACGTCGAACTCACCCACAGGGCCAGCAGACTCGACATCTACCTGGAAGTCGTTTCCGGACGAGAACTCCCGTGGGCGCAGTTCTATCTCGGGTTGGGTGGCGTCAGTATCGTGCTCATGCTGGCCGTCTGGCTGGAAGCGTTTCCGTTCAGCCTCCTTCCGGACGTTGTCTGGGGGTCGTTCGTCGCCGTCGCACTCCTGGTTTCGGGCGTCGCACACTCGATGTCCCTCCGGTCTGTCCGACTCGGAGACGACGAACCACCAGAGCTACTGAAAGACCAGCGGTAATCGAGCGCGGTGATACTCGACCGGTCTCGACGCTGGGAGGGCTTCTGTCGTCGGTCCGGAACCGTGGGTTACGAGGTGGGATAGTCACACCGGAGCCGAGCGTCGAGGACTTCTGTTCGTCGGCAACGATCCGCGGCCGACGAGCAACCGAGTTAGGAAGATTCTTCCCGCTCGCTCCCGCAGGTGTGCACATGAAAGCGATTACTCGCGGAGCGGAGGTCGACGGACGATGATGGGTGGCGGCAACCAGGAACTCCAGCAGCTTTCCCAGCAACTCCAGCAGTTGGAAGCCGAGAAAGAGGAGTTGGAGGGCGAAATCGAGGAACTGCGCGACGAGAAAACCGAGATGGACGAAGCCATCGAGGCTATCGAGACGCTCGAAACCGACTCCGTCGTACAGGTCCCGCTGGGTGGCGGCGCGTACCTCCGCGCCAGCGTGGAGAACATCGACGAGGTCATCGTGAAACTCGGCGGTGGCTACGCCGCAGAGCAAGACCAGGATGGAGCAATCGAGTCGCTGAAAAACCGAAAGTCCGTCGTCGACGAGCGAATCGAGGGCATTCAGGACGAAATCAGCGAGGTCGAAGACGAGAGCGACCAGCTCGAAGAGCAGGCACGCCAGATGCAACAACAGCAGATGCAACAGCAGATGCAGCAGATGCAGGGGCAACAGGAAGACGAGGACGAGTAACCGGCGATGTTCGACAGTCTGAAGGATAAGCTCAGCGGCTTCCGGAAGGACGTCGAAGAGACGACCGAAGAGAAGGCAGAAGAAGCCGCAGAGTCGGAGGAAATCGAAGATAGCGAGGTCGAGCACGACGAAGCGGAAGTCGAGGCCGAATCCACCGCGGAAGAAGCCGAGAGCGAGGCGTCGGAGACGGAAGCCGGGACGAACGACGGACGCGGCAGCTTCGCGCAGAAAGCGAAGTCGTTCGCTCGCGGTGAAATCGTCATCGAAGAACAGGACGTAGAAGACCCGCTCTGGGAGCTCGAGATGGCGCTCCTCGAAAGCGACGTCGAGATGACCGTCGCACAGGAGATGCTCGAAGGCATTCGAAACGACCTCGTGGGCGCGACGCGGAAGTTCAGCGCCGAGACGGGTGACGTGGTCGAGGAAGCCCTCGCCGACGCCCTGCTGTCGGTCATCAGCGTCGGTCAGTTCGACTTCGACCAGCGAATCGCCGAGGCCGACAAACCGCTCGTCATCATCTTCACCGGCGTCAACGGCGTCGGCAAGACGACGAGCATCGCCAAGATGGCGCGCTACCTCGAAGAGCGGGGCTACTCCTCGGTGCTGGCGAACGGAGACACCTACCGTGCCGGGGCGAACGAGCAGATACAGGTTCACGCCGATTCGCTGGACAAGAAGCTCATCAGCCACGAGCAGGGCGGCGACCCGGCGGCGGTCATCTACGACGCCGTGGAGTACGCCGACGCCCACGACATCGACGTGGTGCTGGGAGACACGGCGGGGCGACTCCACACCAGCGAGGGGCTGATGGACCAGTTGGCGAAAATCGGTCGCGTCGTCGACCCGGACATGACCCTCTTTGTTGACGAGGCCGTGGCCGGACAGGACGCCGTCCAGCGTGCCAAGGAGTTCGACGAGGCCGTCGAAGTCGATGGGTCGATTCTGACCAAGGCGGACGCCGACTCGAAAGGAGGGGCCGCTATCTCCATCGCCCACGTCACGGGCAAGCCCATCCTCTTCCTCGGTGTTGGCCAGGAGTACGACGACTTAGAACGGTTCGACCCCGAAACCCTCGTGGAACGCCTGCTGGGCGACGAGGAGTAACCGACGACACCTTTTTCCACGCGACACAGCGACCGGGACCAGAGAGTGACGCGGCCGCTCCCGAACCAGAGGTGTGACACCGAAACCTCGATTCGCAAAACGACGCGACCACGGTCGAATCGCACAGCCGACACCCCGCGTTCAGGTCGCGCGACGAGGGCAGTTCGCGCCGGGCGCGCGAACTGTCCGAACGACCGGGGAGGGACGGGGACGCCGCGGACGGGCGGCCCCTGCGGTTCGGGCCGCCCGTCCTCGTGCGGGTGCGGTATTGGCACCAGGAAGAGACTCATCATCGCACGAGTGATTCGCAACCCCCAAGACCGCCGGCCGATTTCTGTCGAACGACAGCGAACCGACCGTCCAGCACAATACCCGTGTACGTACTCGAACTCGGCGGCCAAGACGACGAATTCGCAGCCTGTGAGACGGCGAGTGCGGCGACCGGCGTCGAACTCGTCGCGCCCGGACTCGCGCGAGCGACGACCATCACGGAACGAATCGAGAACCTCGCGTACACCCACCGGGCGAGCGAGATGGTGGGAGATACCGACGCCGACGTCGACAGTGCCAGCACGCTGCTCGCTGCTGCGAACGTCGACCGTGCGGGAACGGTCGCCGTGCGCGCGCGGAACGTGCGCGAGACGACCAATATCAGCACGCAGGAGGCAGAGCGCGAACTCGGGCAGGTGCTCGTAGAGCGGGGCTTTTCGGTCGATTTGGACGACCCGGACCACGAACTGCGGGCGATCTTCTCGGCGGACAGATGCATCCTCGGGTGGCTCGAACGCGAGAGCAAGCGAGACTTCGGCACCCGCATGCCGACCGATCGACCGTTCTTCCAGCCGGGGAGCATGCACCCGCTGCTCGCCCGCGCGCTGGCGAACATGGCGGGCGCGCGACCTGGCGCGACCATCCTCGACCCGATGTGCGGGACGGGCGGCGTGCTCATCGAGGCCGCCCTCGTGGGGGCGCGCCCGCTCGGCGTCGACGCACAGGCGAAGATGGCTCGCGGGGCGGCGAAGAACCTCGCACACTACGCTCCCGATGACGATTTTGCGACGGTTCGCGGCGACGCGACACATCTCCCGTTTCCCGACGATTCCATCGACGGGGTGGTGTTCGACGCGCCGTACGGCAGGCAGTCGAAGATTGCCAACCTCGAACTTCCGGACCTCGTCTCGGGTGCGCTCGCGGAAGCACACCGCGTCGCGTCTCGCGCGGTGGTCGTCGGCGACCGCCCGTGGACGGCAGAGGCCCGGGACGCGGGGTGGACCGTCGAATGCGAGTTCGAGCGCCGCGTCCATCAGTCACTTGTCAGACATATCGTCGTACTAGACCGGCAAGAACAATAGGAATCGAGTGAGAACGCTCGTCTATGGAGCAGTATCTCAGGCTGGTGGAGAACGTACTCCGAGATGGGGAGTACAAGCCCAATCGAACCGGTGTGGATACGATTTCGACGTTCAGTCAGCACTACGAAATCGACCTGCAGGAGGGCTTTCCACTCCTGACGACGAAACAGATGGACGGCTTTCGCTGGGATTCGATGCTGCACGAACTCCTCTGGTATCTCTCCGGCGAGGAACACGTCCGCAACCTGCGCGAGAAGACGGGTATCTGGGACGAGTGGGCCGACGAAGACGGCAACCTCGACACCGCTTACGGTCGCTTCTGGCGGCGGTTCCCGGTTCCCGAGGAGGGACTGCCGGGCGAGTCGTGGCCCGAAGACGGCCACCGGTGGCTGAACGACGAGGGGACCTTCGACCAGATACAGTACGTCGTCGACGGCCTGCGCGAGAATCCGAACTCGCGGCGATTCGTCGTCTCCGCGTGGCATCCCGCCAACGCCGCCGTCTCGACGCTTCCGCCCTGCCACTACACGTTCGTCGTGAACGTCCAGGGCGAGACGCTGAACCTCCATCTCACGCAGCGGTCGGGCGACGTGGCGCTCGGCATCCCATTCAACATCGCGGCGTACGCCCTGCTGGCGACCGTCCTCGCGCGCCAGACCAACTTCGAGGTTGGGAAGTTCGCCCACACCATCGTGGACGCACACATCTACTGCGGCGAGGGTGAACGTGGAGAGTGGTATCGTGACAACCTCGGCGACCTGCAGGCGCGACTTGCCGCCGTGGGCTCGAAAGCGGAGTTCGAGGAAGTGCGCGAGTGGCTCGAATCCGAGGCACCCGCCGAGAACGAAGACGACTTCGACCACGTGCCGGGACTCCTGACCCAGCTCGCGCGCGAGCCGAAATCGAGACCCGAAATCGAAATCGGCGCGGACTCGCTGGACGAGTTGACCTACGAAGACATCGCGCTCCGGGAGTACGACGCCCACCCCGGCATCCGATTCCGGGTGGCCGAGTGACGCGTCTCGTCTTCGTCGCCGCCGTCGCGGAGAACGGCGTCATCGGACGCGACGGCGGCATGCCGTGGCACTACCCCGATGACCTGCGTCACTTCAAGGAGACGACGATGGGGCATCCGGTCGTCATGGGTCGGACGACGTACGAGAGCATCGCGGCCAGAATCGACGGCCCCTTGCCGGGGCGGACGAACGTCGTGCTCAGTCGGTCGAATCCGGACCTACCGGACGAGGTGGTGCTGGTTCACGGCGTCAAGGAAGCGCTCGACGCCGTCGCGGAACTGGACGATGTCGCCTTCGTCGTCGGCGGCGCGACGGTCTACGAGCAGTTCCTTCCCCACGCCGACGAGATGATGCTGACCGAAATTCACGAAGAGTACAAGGGCGACACGCACTTTCCGGAGTGGAACGCGGAGGAGTGGCGAGAAGTCGAACGCGACGAGTACGGCGAGTTCGATTTCGTCCGGTACGAACGCCGGTAGTTCGTCGGTCTTCGTGGTCTGCTGTGTCTACGTTCTGTCCCACACCCACTCGACGCGAGGGTTCGCCCACGCCAGCACCGTGCCGACGAGCAACGCGACGACAAAGGACCCGAGTGCCATCGGCCGTTTCGCGGTCACACTCGGTACTTCGAACACCATCCAGAGCACGGCCGCGGTGAGCCACGCCGTGATGGTGAAGGTGAACACCTGACCGTAACTGATGGGAAGTCGGTCCGTGGCGACGAGCAGACCGACGAGGGTGCCCGGCGAGTACCAGAGGAGGGCAGTCTGCCAGAGTGACGGGTCGTCGACGAGGAAGGGAGAGAGCGCGCTCATCGGAAGCGTGAAGAGCAGGGCGCTTCCGACGACGATGCCTACCTGTTCGAATCGGTCGGAGAGGGACATTGGTTCGACCTGACCATCAAATGGCAAATCCGTATTTTTCGGGTGCTCAGCCCGGCGCTGCGGGCGGCCCGAGTGAGACGAGATAGACGATGCCGCCGACGACGATACTCGCCAGGAAGCTCACGACGACGTGGATGAAGGTGACGAAGCCCGCAGTGCGCCACTTCAACCGGTAGACGATGTGAAAGATAGTCAGGTCGAGTGCAAGCGCGAGGAGGAGGACGGCGGGCGGGAAGTACCGCTGGAGGAGAAACGGGAGCGCCGCGAGTGGGAGGCCGACCGCCAGCGCGCGCGTGAACGGCACGCTCCCGAGGACATTGCGCGCGGCGACGTGACCGGTCAGCGTGAGAAAGGCCGCGAGGAGGAGATACGTTCCAACGATAGGCGTCAGGTCACCCAGCAGTGCCATACTCGTTGGTCGAAAGCGAGAGTCTTGGGTGTGCCGATTATTCCAGCAGACCGAGTTCTTCGAGACGTGAGACGATCTTGTCGACTGCCTGCTCTGCGTCTTCGGGTTTCTTCCCACCGGTGATGACGAGTTTGCCGGAGCCAAACAGCAAGGCGACGACTTCGGGTTCGTCGAGACGGTAGACGAGGCCGGGGAACTGCTCGGGTTCGTACTCGATGTTCTCCAGACCGAGGCCGATAGCGATAGCGTTGAGATTGAGGTTGCGGCCGAGGTCCGCACTGGTGACGATGTTCTGGACGACGATTTCGGGATTTTCGTTGACCTCGATGTTCAGGTCACGTAGTTTGTCGAAGACGATTTCGAGACTCTCGTGGACGTCGGCAGTACTCTTCGCGCCAGTGCAGACGATTTTTCCGGAGCGGAAGATGAGTGCGGCCGATTTGGGGTTCTGAGTGCGGTAGACGAGTCCGGGGAACTGCTCCGGGTCGTAATCCGCACCTTCCAGGTCCATAGCGACACTCTGAAGGTCGAGTTCCTGCCCAATTCCCGTCGAAGCGACCACGTTTTCAATGTTGATGGTTTCCTTGGGGTCGGTCATAGCGCGACTTAAATGTCGTATTTAAGGTTTATAAAGGTTGGTAGTCCTTACTGACACGTCTCAGATGGTCTTTATGAACGCTCTTCGTGCGAATTTCGTGAACACCGATTCGCCGAGCACACGGAGAGATAACAGTTCACACAGCCTCCGACGCCCGGTTCTTCAGATTCGGATGGCGCAGACCTTAACAGTACGCCGCCCCAATCGACTGACAATGACCGACGAGCGAAGTCACAAGTTCTCCGAAGGGGAGGGCTTCGACGACCCGTACGAAGGGTTCGACCTGGACCCGCCGGAACTCGAAGTGAACCCGGACGAGGTAGACCCCGTCGATTCGCGTGTCGTCACCGATATGCTAGACCAGCAGGCGATGCCTCGCGACCGCGTGTCCGTCAAAGACCTCGTCGAAGTCGGCCTGAGTTACATGCAGATCAACCGCTTCGAACAGGCGACCGAGACGTTCGAGCGCGCGGCCCGCTTCGCCGAGGAAGATTCGCTGGAAGCCCAGGAAGCATGGGTGAACAAGGGTGCGGCACACGGCCAACTCGAGGAGTGGGACGAAGCAATCGGCTCGTACCGCGAAGCCCTGCGAATCGACGACGACAGCGAACACGCCGCGACTGCGGAGACGAATCTGGCCTACGCCCTCTGGGAGTCCGGACAGACCGAACAGGCGCTCGAACACTCCGAACGCGCGGTCGAAATCGACCAGCGATTCCCCCAGGCGTGGTTCAACCGCGGCTTCTTCCTGCTCGAACGCGGCCTCGCCGAGGACGCCCTGAACTGTCTCGACAACGCGATTCGACTCGGCTTCCGGAACGCGCAGGTCGTCGAGGAGAAGGCTCGCGCACTGGAACAGCTGGGCGAAGACGAAGAGGCAGAACGACTCGCAGAGGAGGCCGAGGAGATGCGGAGGGAGGCAGAACAAGAGCTGATTCAGGAATGATACTTCGGGAGCGCGAAACAAAAGAGGGGTTGTTGGTCGCCGTCTGCGACGACGACGTGCTCGGCGAGACGTTCGAAGCAGAGGACGTGTCGCTCACCGTCACCGAGGAGTTCTACGCCGGCGACGAGGTAGACGAGGGCGAGGTCGTCGACAGCCTCGCACGCGCCAGCGTCGCGAACATCGTCGGCACCGACGCCGTGACGCTCGCGATCAAGGAAGGTTTCGTAGACGAATCGAACGTGCTCGACCTCGATTCGACGCGGCACGCACAGTTCTTGCGGATGTAGTCTCCCCGAACCCGCTCGGTGAGGAGAGTACGTCCCTGCGACCTACGGTCGGTCTGGACCGGTGAGATGATAGAGCAGTTCGTACTCGCCGACGTTCCGTTCGTCTTCGAGGGTTTCGGCCATCACTCGCTTGTGCTCCTGGTCTATCTCGTGTGTCGAGTTCTCGAAAGCCTCGTACGCACGCCGTGCGTCTTCGGACTCCATGTAGTACACCAGAAAGTCGCCCTCGTCCGTTCGCTCGACGAAGGCGGATTCGCTGTACATCCCCTCGCTCTCGTACGTCTCGACGGTTTCGTCCTCGCGCCGCCGAATCTCGGCCATCCACTCCTTCAATCGCTGCGTCTTTCCCGGTTTTATTTTCCGTTTCGTCAATACGACGTCGACCATGGCAGAGTCGATACGAGCACGTCATATATACATAGCGAGACGACAGAAAGTTCCGGATCCGGAGACGAAGAGACAGTGATTAATCGAGGAACGCCGGGACGTTCACCGTGACCAGACCGAGTAACGAAACCACGGCGAGGGCGCTGCCCACGGTCGTCAGCCCCGTGTCGAACGCGAAGGCGAGGACGGTGTGAAAGACACCGACGAACGCGAGACCGAGAAAGAGCAGACTCGCACCGAGTCGTCGCTTCGAGACCATACGAACTCGTAGGGGCGGAGTCACTTAAGCCACACCACCGGTAGCGTAACTGGTTTCGGTTTCGCTCGGCTCGGCCGACCGAAGGAGTGTTTTGACTCCAACACCAATCGAACCGTAATGGCAACCCAACGATCAGACGCGCTGGACGTGGCGCACATCCGGGAGGACTTTCCGATTCTCCAGCGGGAGTTCGACGGGACGCAGTTGGTGTATCTCGACAACGCGGCGACGACCCAGACGCCCGAACCGGTCGTCGAAACCATCTGTGAGTACTACCGCAACTACAACGCGAACGTCCACCGCGGCATCCACCAGTTGAGTCAGGAGGCGTCCATCGCCTACGAGGAGGCCCACGACCGCCTCGCCGAGTTCATCGGTGCGAGCGGCGGACGCGAGGAGATGGTGTTCACCAAGAACACGACCGAATCGGAGAACCTCGTCGCCTACGCCTGGGGACTCTCCGAACTCGGGCCGGGCGACGAAGTCGTCCTGACCGAGATGGAACACCACGCCTCGCTAGTGACCTGGCAGCAACTCGGCAAGAAGACCGGCGCGGACGTGAAGTACATCCCCATCGACGAGCAGGGGTATCTCGACATGGACGCCGCGCGGGAGATGATCACCGACGACACGAAGATGGTGAGCGTCGTCCACGTCTCGAACACGCTCGGGACGACGAACCCGGTCGGTGAACTCGCGGACATCGCACACGACCACGACGCCTACATCTTCGTCGACGGGGCGCAGGCGGTACCGAACCGGCCCGTGGACGTCGAAGCCATCGACGCCGACTTCTACGCCTTCTCCGGGCACAAGATGGCCGGGCCGACCGGCATCGGCGGCCTGTACGGCAAGAAACACATCCTGGAAGAGATGGAGCCTTATCTCTACGGTGGCGATATGATTCGCAAGGTGACCTACGAGGACGCGACGTGGGAAGACTTGCCCTGGAAGTTCGAGGCCGGAACGCCGAACATCGCGCAGGGCATCGCGCTAGCCGCCGCGGTGGACTATCTGGAGGACATTGGCATGGAGCGCATCCAGCGCCACGAGGAGCAACTCGCGGAGTACGCCTACGACCGCCTGACCGAAGAGGGCGACGTGGAGATTTACGGCCCGCCGGGCGACGACCGGGGCGGTCTCGTCTCGTTCAACGTCGACAGCGTCCACGCCCACGACCTCTCGAGCATCGTCAACGACCACGCAGTCGCCATCCGGGCGGGCGACCACTGCACCCAGCCACTCCACGACAAACTCGGCGTCGCGGCCTCGGCGCGGGCGTCCTTCTACATCTACAACACCCGCGAGGAGGTCGACAAACTGGTCGAGGCCGTCAACGACGCCCGGCAGTTGTTCGCGCAGTAGCGCCCTTTTTGATTTACTTCTGGAAATCCACCTTTCGATAGTTACGACTCTGCACACGACCAAAAGTCAGACGACTTTTCTAATAACGCTAACAAAACAGAGTCAGAGACGAATGACGACACAGAACCTTTCGGAAGCAGTCCGACCCCGAGCGAAGACCTACTTCGAAGACGTCGCTCCCGCACACGACTGGCATCACGTCCAGCGAGTCGCCACCCTCGCGGAAACGCTCGTCTCGGAGTACGACGCGGACGAAACGGTTCTGTTCACGGCGGTCTGGCTCCACGACGTCGGCCGCGGGCGAGAAGACCGGGGGGAGATAGACGACCACGCAGAGTGGGGTGCGAAGGAGGCGGGGCGAATCCTCGCCGAGTACGACGTGTCCGATTCGGAAATCGAAGCCGTCCAACACTGCATCCGGGCGCATCGCTTCTCGAACGACGTGGAACCCGAGACGCTGGAGGCGAAACTGCTCTCGGACGCGGACAATCTCGACGCCCTCGGTGCGGTCGGAATCGCCCGGAACTTCTGTTTCAGCGGCGAACACGACCAGCCACTCCACGACCCCGACCTGCCGCTGGACGCGGACGACACACCCGCAGGCGCGACGGCTATCAACCACTTCCACAAGAAGATTTTGCGGCTTCCCAGGCGGATGTACACCGATGCAGGGCGTCGACTGGCCGACGAGCGTGGAGTGTTCGTCCAGCAGTTCCTCGAACGGTTTGAGCGCGAGGTGGCTGGCGAGCGCTGATCGTACCTCCTCCAGCACTCGGCAGTCGTCGCCTTCCACTACGACCACGGCATCGACCTGGCCGAACACACCCTCTGGGAACTGGACTGGCTCCTCGAAAACGAGCCTCGAATCGCGTCAGACGACCCGCTGCTTGTCGAGTACGCCATCGAGCTCGAAGACGACGAACTTTGACTCACCGTGGACGGCGACCTGACCGTCACCGTCCAGAAGTGAAAATTGCCCAACAGAACCTGCGTTCGGCTAGCGCGTTTACAGAACTGTAATTCTGCTAATATATATTGGAAGAAGACGCCTGTTCTATCGTATGCACTCCGTGTTCGAAAATTGGGCGTTCGCCCGCATCTTCGCGGGGCGGTTGATAACGAACGCGGGCGACAGTATCTACGCCGTCGCGGCGATGTGGCTCGCGTTCGAACTCGGTGGGTCGTCGTTCTACACCGGACTGGCTGGCTTTCTGACTATGCTCCCACAGACGCTCCAGTTTCTCGTCGGCCCGTTCGTCGACCGGTGGCAGCTCAGACGAATCCTGGTCGCGACGCAGGTCGCCCAGGGCGTGCTCGTCCTCTCTATCCCGCTCGCCGCCGCGATGGGGTGGCTCTCGGTCTGGGTCGTACTCGTCGTGATGCCCGTCGTCTCGCTCCTGAACCAGTTCGTCTACCCGGCACAACAGGCCGCACTGCCCCGCATCGTGGAGAAAGAGGAACTCGTCGAGGCCAACTCGGCGTTCTCGTTCGCCTACCAGGGCGTCGATTTCGCCTTCACCGCGCTCGGCGGCGTCTTAGTCGCGCTGGTCGGTGCGGTGTCGCTCTACCTCGTCGATTCGGTGACGTTCGCCGCCGCCGCACTCGTCTTTTTCACCGTCCGCGTCCCGCCCGCCGACCGACCGGACGAAGGGGAGAGTGTCACCTCCGCCGTGGACGACTATCTCACACAACTACGGGAGGGGATTCGGTACGTCCGGAGCTCGGTGCTCGTCTGGCTTCTCGCCGCCAGCCTCGTCGTCAACTTCACCGTCGGCATCATGATGTCGGTGCTCCCGGCCTACGCGCAATCGTTCGGCGGGCCCGACGCGTACGGGTTCATGTTGGCCGCCGTCGTCGGCGGGATGCTCGTCGGATCGCTGGCGGCGACACCGCTGAAGCGGTTCTCGCTCTCTACGCTGAGCGTCGCCGGGTTCGCCTTCGGCGGTATCGTGTGGCTCGCCGCAGTCGCGGTTGGGTGGTTTCCCGCGACGGTGGGGTTGTTTTTCCTCGCGTGGATTCCGGTCGGCGCGACGAACGTCATCTTCGCCGCGATGATACAGCTGGTCGTCCCCGAAGCCCTCATGGGACGCGTCGCGTCCGTGAACGCCAGCGCCTCTGCGGGTGCGATGCCCGTCGGTGCACTGCTCGGCGGCATCGCCGGCGACGCCTTCGGGAGTGGGCTCGTCGTGACCAGTGCCGGCTTCGGATTCGTCTTCCTCTCGCTGTACTGGTTGGCCCATCCCTTGCTCCGGAGCCTCTCGGCGGTCGAAGACATCGAGGGAGAGCGGTACGGACTGGCTCGCCCGGCACGGACAGAATCGTCGGAATCCTTTTAGGCGGGACTCTCGTAGCCAGATTCAACGATGAGCATGGGTTCGGACATGTACCGGCAGCAGATTCTCGACCACTACCGGAACCCGCGAAACTACGGTGAACTGGACGAACCAAGCTTCACCCACGAGGGAGTCAACCCCTCCTGTGGCGACGAACTCGAATTCGACGTGGTTCTCGGAGACGACGGCGACACCATCGAGCGAGTCGCGTTCCGGGGCGACGGCTGTGCCATCAGTCAGGCCAGCGCGAGTATGCTCTCCCAGAAGCTCCCGGGGATGACGCTCGCCGAAGTCGAAAAACTGGACAGAGACGACGTCATCGACATGCTCGGTGTGGAGATCAGCCCGATGCGGGTGAAATGCGCGGTGCTCGCCGAGAAGGTCGTCCAGGACGGAGCGGAAATCTACGAAGGAGAGAAGCAACTTGACCAGACGACGACCGAAGACTAACCGCTCTTTTCGAGGTACAGTTTCGAGGTGAAGAGTCAAGGTGGAGAGTCCTCGGCGGTGTGACCCAGCCGACAGCGGACCCGATTATTTCCGTTCGGGTTTGCGCTGTACATCCCGACCGAGGGCTTTTGCGATGGCGAGCATGAAGCCCAGTCCGGTCTGAACCTCCGGGTCACGGAGCGCACGGAACATGCCGACCATGCCGACTTGCTCCGGCGGCGATTCGGGGTCGCTAGCGTCACCGACCGCGTGCAACAGCGTCTCCATCCCCCGAATCGTATCGGGGTCGGACGCCGTGTCTGCGACTTCGCCGAGCGAGCTACCAGCACCGACCAGCGTCGCGACCATCTCGTCGTCGAGCGCGCCCGACACCAGCGAGATGAGGTCGGCGAGTTGGCCGAGTTCGTCCAACGTGCCGCTCTCTTGCAGACGTACGAGCGTTTGCATGGCGTCGGCGAGTTCCGCGCCGTTCTGACCGACCGATTCGGACAGTTCGACGGTCTCCTGCGTCGCGAGGCCGTCTGCGGCCTCCGCGAGGGTTCCCGCCGTTCCGGCGAGCTCTGCGACCATTTGGTCGTCGAGGGCGGAGGTTCCGACGTCAACCGCGTCGAGGACGCCGTTTACCAGCCCGAGTCGTTCCATCAGGCGGGCGACTTCCTCGGGATTCTCGGCGATTGCCTCTTCGAGGGCATCTCGAGCCTCTGTTTCTGTGGTCTGTTCTGGCATCTCTGTCACCTCACAGGAGTCCCCGTGCGGTCAGCCAGTAGGACTCGTTGTACGAGAGCTTCGCCCAGTGGACGAACTTCGAGGGGTCTCGCACGGTCGGCTGTCGGCCGTACTCGAACTCGACGAAGGTCGCTTCGTCCATGCCGGATTCGATGAAACAGACCGTCTTGCCGTCGAATCTGGCGGTCGGGGTGTGCCCCCGGACCTGACTGGCGAGACGGTCGGAGACGACGCCCGCCGCGTAGTGGGCGACGCTTCCGGCCTTGCTCGTCGGAACGTCGGCGGTGTCACCGATGGCGTAGACGTCCTCCGCGTCGTTCGCTTCGAGCGTCTCCTTGTCGACAGACACCCAGCCGTCGTCGCCGAGTCCGGCCTCCTTGATGAGGTCGTCGCCGCTGTGGGGCGGGATGGCGACCAGCAGATCGTAGTCCATCTCCGAACCTTCCATCGTCCGGATGACCTTCGAATCGGGGTCGACCTCGTCGACGTTGAAGAACGTCTCGACGTTGATGTCCCGCTTTTCGAGTTCCGGCGTCGCCCACTCGGCGATGGATTCGAGCCCGTGGGCGCGTCCGATGGGGTAGGTGTAGGTCAACTCGACGTCCTCGCGCCGACCCTGCTTGCGGAGCCAGTCGTCGGCCATGAAGACGAATTCCAGCGGAGCGGCCGGGCACATGTGAGGCACGCCGATGACGCTGAGTACGAGGTGTCCCTCGTCGAACTCGGCCATGGCGTCGCGCAGCGCCTCCGCTCCTTCGGGGCCGTAGAAGTGGTGGCCGCCCTCTTTGAGGCCGGGCACCTCTTCAGGCGTGAGCGTGGCACCGGTCGCGAGCACGAGGTGGTCGTAATCGAGCGTCTCGTGGCCGTCCTGACACTGGAGGCGCTTTGCGTCCGTGTCGATATCCACGACGCGGTTGATGCGAAGCTCGACGCGCCTGTCCAGCAGTTCAGACACTGGCCGACTGGCCTCGTCGACCTCCCGTTCCCCGAACGGAACGTAGAGGTACATGGGCTTGTACACGTGGTTCGGGTCGTCGGTGACGAGGGTAACCGCGACCTCGCCCGCGTCGATTTCCGAGTCGAGTTTGTCTGCGAGTCGGTTGGCGAGGACCGTGCCGCCGGTTCCGCCACCGACGATGGCGATTCGTTTCATGCTTTCTTTACGTAGAGGCTCGAGTAGTCACCGTGGTCGACGGTGTCGACCATCTCGTGACCGGCTTTCTCGACCCACTCCGGGACGTCCTTTTTCGACCCGCCGTCTTCGGTCTGCAGTTCGACGACGGTGCCGGAGTCGACACTCTTTATTTTCCCGATGAGGTCCATCAGGGGACCGGGGCAGGTCGCTCCACGTGCGTCGATCGTTACGTCAGCTTCGATTTTGGATTCGCTCATTGTAATCACCTTGTTGTATTTTTAGACGAACATCACGTTCTTGTCCTGTGCCATCTCGAGGAACCCGGCGACACCGAGGTCGTCGTCGAAGATATCGACGTAGTCGTCGAGGGTGTTCCCGAGCATGTCCATCGCCATCGTGCAGGCGTAGACGGACAGGGGACCGAGTTCTTTTGCCTGTTCGAGCTGCTCGGTGAACAGGGGGACGTGGACTTCGGTCGCGTTCATCATCGCCTCGGCGACGCGTCCGCCTTTGAAGTCCATGTTCTCGACGGCCTCTTTCTCGAAGGGGTTGAGACCGTTCATCGTGACGAAGATATCGACCGGGATGTCGGACGCCGCAGCGACCGACCCAATGATACTCGCAGCCTGAATCTTCTCGATGTCCTCGGAGGCAAGGACGATTGCAAAGCCATTCATGAGTTTTTCACATGTATCGATACGTACCTTGTAGATATAGTATTGTGAGCCTATTCCAAGATTGTGAGAATTATGCCGTGTGTCCCCATTAGTCACGCTCCGTGAGTAGTCGTGGCGATGCAGTCGACCCCCCTTAGTAGAAACGAGGCAAGCGAGGTTATTCAGCGTTGTGGTGACGAGAAGGGGGAGGTCTGCTCGATAGAAAGGTCATACTCTTGGGAAACGAAGTGAACGAGACGAACTGTTATTCGGGTTTCAGTCCGCTGTCCTGCACGCGCATGACAGCCTCGCCGTCCGCGAGGTTCGGTGCGTCCACGAGACGGACGATACGCTTGTCACCCTTCGATTTGCGGAGGTACATCCGGAACGTCGATTTGTGACCGAGGATGTTGCCACCGATGGGCTGGGTCGGGTCGCCGAAGAACGAATCGGGGTTCGAAGAGACCTGATTCGTTACGACGATAGCGGTGTTGTACAGGTTGCCGACCTTGTCGATGTCGTGGAGGTGTTTGTTCAGCTTCTGCTGGCGTTCGGCGAGTTGGCCACGACCGACGTATTCGGCGCGGAAGTGAGCCGTGAGACTGTCCACACAGAGCAGGCGAACGGGCCACTCGCTGTCTTCGTGTTCGCCGGCGAGTTCCTGGGCCTTCTCCGCGAGGAGCATTTGGTGGTTGGAGTTGAACGCCTTGGCGACGTGAATCTTGTCGAGGAAGTCGGCGACGAGTTCCTCCATCGCGTCGTCGTCGTCGGGCGAGCCTTCGATTTCGCGGTCGTCCATCGTCGCCTGGATTGCTTCCTCCGGCAGCCCGCGAACCATGTCGTCGATACGCTCCGGGCGGAACGTGTCCTCGCTGTCGATGAAGATGGTGCTACCGCCGAGACCGCCCTGTTCGCTGGGGAGTTGTACGTTCACCGCGAGCTGGTGGGTGACCTGCGATTTCCCGGCACCGAACTCACCGTAGACTTCGGTGATAGACTGCGTTTCGACGCCGCCACCGAGGAGGTCGTCCACCTCGTCGATCTGCCAGCTGAGTTTGCCGATTCGCTCACGTCGTTCGAGCACCTGCGAGCCGGTTTCGAACCCACCGATGTCGGCCTCTTTGCGCGCGGCCTGAATGATATCGGCGGCGGTGCTCTCACCGACGTCGGCAGTGTTGCCGAGCTCACCGGGACTCGCCACTGCGAGGCTCTGGTACGATTCGAATCCTGCGTCACGGAGTTTCTCTGCCGTTGCTGGGCCAACACCCGGTAGTGCTTCGAGGTCTACGTCTGCCATCGTACTCGCTTCTTGTGCGTCCCATCATATAAAGCTCCGTTAACAGCAGAGTGAAAGTGAAAATGGACGACTGCGGAGAGGTGGTCGAATCGAAATAGCAGGGTTTAGATAGGAAGGGTCGGGAGCGTGGTGACTAGTCCCACGGGTGGTCGCCGGCGCGGTCGGGCCAGAGGGGATACCAGTACTCCTTGTCGGGTTCGATTTCGAGTTCGCCGTCCAGGTTGCTCTCCAGTTTGAACTCCGCGGCCGAATCGCGTTCGTGGCCGGATTTCGGCGCGAAGGGGTAGTACGCACCCCGGCGGAACGAGTACACCCAGTAGGCGTAGTCGCCGTTCTGCTGGAAGCCAAAGAGCGCGGCGAGCAGTCGCGACCCGTAGCCTTGCTCGACGAACGTGTCGGCGGCGAAGTGGAGGCTCGTCACGAGGTCTTCGAAGTCGTCGTCTTCGAGGACGACCCACGAGTAGCCGTGGGTGTCCACGTGCGCCCACGCGTCGGTTCCAGTTTCCTCCTTTCCGGCTTCGAGGATGGTGTGTACCTCGTCCACCGCCTCGCGGAAGTCCGTGCTATCGACCTGTGAGAAACAGAGGGCGGCCATGCCGACCGGTTCGTACCCGAGGTTTGCTTCCATCGTGACGTAGGCCGTGCTCATGCCGAAGAGGTCTTCGGGGTCGGCGTCGCGTCCGGCGTCCGCTTCGGCCCGGATGCCGAGCACTTCGCGGAGTCCGTCCAGCAGTCCCATATCGGGGATACGAGCGCAAGGGGAAAAAGGAGGTCGGTCGTTAATCGGTACTTAATAAAGGGGTTAGGGGACAACAGAGAAGTCGATGAAGACGCAGTCGAGACGCCGGTTTCTCGAACTCGCCGGCGCGGGTACGGCAATCGCGCTCGCGGGATGTACGGGGGGGCAGAACCCCGGCACCAGCGGCGACCCGACCGGCACGGAATCCGGAACGGAGACGGTGACTGAGACGACCAGCCAAACTACGACCACGGAAAAACAGGAGACGACGATGAGCACGGTATTTCACTACAGCAGTGGCAAAGGACATCAAGAACACGCGGTGGCGAACGTCGCCAACCTCCTCAACGACGACACGACGGACGTCGAGCCGGTAGCGCTGGTCGCCAACGGACAGGGCATCCGACTCGTGGTGAAAGGGGAGTCGATCGTGGCGGACAGAGTGACCTCGCTCGCCGAACAGGGCATCGAGTTTAAAGCGTGTCAAAACAGCATGGAGGCGTTCAACTTCTCGACCGAAGACCTGCTGGCAGGCGTCGAAACCGTCCCGGCAGGCGTCGGCGAACTCACGAAACTGCAGGCGGACGGCTACGCCTACATAAAGACGCCCTAGAACGACTCCATCTCGCGTTCCAGTTCGCGCAGTCGCTCAACCCGGCGTTCGGTGCTCGGGTGCGTGCTGAACAGTCGTCCGACGAAACCGCTCCGGATTGGGATGATGAAGAAAGCGTTCATCTCCGCCTCCTCTCGCAGGTCCTCTTTTGGCACCTTGTCCATCCGTCCGTCGATGGTCATCAGGGCCGAGGCGAGCGCCGACGGTTTGCCGGTGATAGTCGCACCGCCCCGGTCTGCGGCGAACTCGCGGTACCGCGAGAGCGCCCGGATGAGGAGGTAGCTGACTATCCAGACGACGAGCGAGACGAGGATGGCGACCCAGATAGGTGCCTGATTACGTCGGTCGCCGCCGCCGAACAACCAGCCCCAGCGGACGACCATGAACGCGATGGTCGAGAGGAACGACGCGATGGTCATCACCATCATGTCGCGGTTCTTGACGTGCGCGAGTTCGTGTGCGATGACGCCCTCCAGTTCCTCCTCGTTCAACGTCTGCAGCAGTCCGGTCGTCACGCAGACGGCGGCCTTCTTCTGCGAGCGCCCCGTCGCGAAGGCGTTCGGCACCCGCTGGTCGCTGACTGCCACCTTCGGCTTCGGGAGGTCGGCCTGCTGTGAGAGACGACCCACCGTCGCGTGGAGTTGCGGATACTCCTCCTCGCTCACCTCTTGTGCGCCCATGCTCCACAGCGTGAGTCTGTCGCTGAAGAAGAACTGAGCGAGCGAGAAACCGCCGAACACGAGCGCGATCACCAACACGCCCACGTCCATGTACGCGAGCGCGCCGATGAACACGATGTACAATCCGAACAATAGGAACATCGTCAGCCCCATTCTGGCTCGAAGTCCCCAATCTGCTTTCCACTTCATGCGCCAGTCTAGGGATTCAGACCGTTTAAAGATTCGTCGCATACGCGAGGAAGGTAGTACGGTCCACGGACGAAGAATGTCCGAGACCCCCACTTCCGTCGTTCATAGCTGGGTGAAAGACGGCGGAGAGAGACGGGCATCGCCGAAGAGAGATTGTTGCACTCCGGGTGGGCCAGAACGCTTACCCACGAATGTGGCGTACCGATGAGTATGTTCTACGAACCGGGGAGGGTACGTCGATGACCGGGACGGTCCTCGTTACCGGGAGTCTCGACCGTACCGCCCCGTGGCTCGCCGTTCATCTCGCCGAACGGGGGTGGGACGTGACCTGCGTCGGCCTCTCTCGAACGGAGTGGGAACTCGAAGCGTATCGGGGACTCTCGTTCCGTGCTGCCGACCTGACCGAACAGGTCGAGACGGCGGAGGTCGTTTCGAGCGAGAATCCCGACGCGGTCGTCCACTGGACTCCGCTCCCGTCGCCGGAACGCCACGCCGGTATGCGTGTCTTCGAGAACAACGTCATCAGCGCGTACAACGTTCTCACCGCCGCCGGGCGGGCGAATGCACGCATCGCGTGGGCGTCGGGCGAGAGCGCGTACGGGTTTCCCCTCGCCGGAGAGCCGTCGCTGCCGGAGTACCTGCCACTGGACGAAGACCACCCGCTCCAGCCAGAAGACCCGTACGGAACGTCGAAAGTCGTCGGCGAGGAAATCGGTCGGATGGTCGCCCGGCGATACGGCGTCTCCGTCGCGTCGATTCGCGCCTCGTGGGTACAGTTTCCCGGCGAGTACGACTGCGTCGACGCTCGCGGTGACCTCGCGACCGGTGCGGGCAACTTCTGGTCGTACGTCGACGTTCGCGACGTCGCGACCGCCATCGAACGTGCCATCACGGCGAGATTCGACGGTCACGAACCGTTTCTCGTCGGAGCAGAGGAGAACTATCTCGACCGGCCAATCGAAGATGCCCTCCACGAATTCTTCGGAGCGGTTCCGGACGACTGTCGCGTCTCGGGACACGACTCGGCACTCTCGACCGCGAAAGCCGAGTCGACGCTCGGCTGGCAGCCGACGAACTCGTGGCGCGATGCGGTCGACGAAGACGAGGCCGTTCTCACGTGAGTCTTCTACAGGCTTAAAAGCGAGAACGACTAACGACCGGTAATGACCGAGTCCCGCGAATTCTGCCCGAACTGCGGTGACCCCATCTCGGTGGACACCACGGAACGGGACTACCCAGCGTCCGCATCCCGCCGGGAACGAAAGCTCTGTGACGCGTGTTATTTCGACCGGTTCGACCTCGTGGACGCCCCGGAACGAATCGAAGTCCGAGTGTGTGCCCAGTGTGGTGCAGTCTACCGAGGGAGGCGGTGGGTAGACGTCGGTGCGCGCGACTACACGGACATCGCTATCGAAGAGGTGAGCGAGTCGCTCGCCGTCCACGTGGACGCAGAGGACGTCTCCTGGCAGGTCGAAGCCGAGCAGGTAGACCAGAACACCATCCGGATGCACTGTTACTTCTCGGGGGTCGTCCGGGGAACGTTCGTCGAAGAGGAGGTCGTCGTCCCCGTCATGCTCGCCCGCCAGACCTGTACCCGCTGTGGTCGTATCGCGGGGGACTACTACGCCAGCATCGTGCAGGTCCGGGGCGTCGAACGAACGCCGACGGCCGAAGAGAAACAGCGCGCCCGCGAGATAGCCACCGAAATCGTCGCGGACATGGAGGCGACGGGCGACCGAAACGCCTTCGTCACCGACGTAGACGAGACGCCGGACGGACTAAATCTCAAGGTCTCGACCAACAACATCGGCAAGAAAATCTCGAACAAACTGGTCGAGGAGTTCGGCGGCAGTTTCAGCGACTCCGAGACGCTCGTCACGGAAGACGAGGACGGCAACGAGGTGTACCGCGTCACCTACGCTGTCCGCCTCCCGCCGTTCACGCCGGGCGACATCATCAGCCCCGACGACGACGAGGGACCGGTGCTCGTCCGAAGCGTGCAAGGAAATCTGAAAGGGAGACGCATCACGACCGGCGAGGAGTACGAAGCGCGCTTCGAGGACGGACACGCCCCCGACGCGCGGAAACTGGGAACCATCGACGACGCACAGGAGACGACGCTCGTGACGGTCGAAGACGACCACGCAGTGCAGGTGCTCGACCCGGAGACGTACCAGACGAAGACCATCGCCCGCCCCTCGTACGTGGACGAGGACGCCGAGATGGTCTCGGTGTTCAAGAGCCGAAACGGTCTCTACGTGGTGCCCGATGCGTAATCTCGCCGCACTGGTCGAGAAGTCGCGGGCCGAGGACGCCATCGCCGACCTCACGGCGGAGGGCATCTACGACGACTCCAGGAAGGTGTGCGAACACGACGAGGAGACGGTCGAACTACCGGTGAGCCGGGAACCCGAGATGACGCCGGTGATAGACGTCGTCGAACAGGCGAATCCGGAGCGGCGGCTTCCAGACCTCGAATCGTACCTCAGCGCGGACGGGTGGTCCGACGACGAACTCGCTCGCGTGCCGAAATCGTGGGCCGTCGTCGGCAGCGTCGTGCTCGTACAGTTCGGCGACTGCACCCGGCAAGCGGAGGTTGGGGAAGCACTGCTCTCCCTGCACGGTGAGGCCGAGACCGTCCTCGCCCGCGGTGGAATCTCGGGTGAGCACCGCGAACCCGACGTGACGGTCGTCGCGGGGTCGGGCGACACGGAGACCATCCACACCGAACACGGAACGCAGTACGCACTCGACTTGCGGAGTATGATGTTCGCCCCCGGCAACCAGCGAGAGCGCGTCCGGATGGGCGAACTGGTCGAACCCGGCGAGCGCGTCCTCGACATGTTCGCCGGAATCGGTTACTTCACGCTCCCGATGGCCCGCGCCGGAGCGCAGGTGACGGCGGTCGAGCGCAACCCGACCGCGTTTCGGTTCCTCCTCGAAAACGCCGTGTTGAACGACGTGACCGACAGAATCGACGCGTACCGGGCCGACTGTCGAGACGTCGACGCGAGTGCCGAACGCGTCCTCATGGGCTACTACGATGCCCACGAATACCTCGATACCGCACTCGCAGCGCTGGAACCCGGCGGCGTCGTCCACCTCCACGAGACGACGCCCGAGAATCGACTCTGGGAGCGTCCCGTCGGCAGGCTTCGGGACACAGCCAGCGACCACGGGCGTGAAATCGAGGTGATAGACCGCCGTAAAGTGAAAAGCCACAGCGAAGGCGTCTGGCACGTCGTCGTAGACGCGAAGGTCGACTGACCGACCGCGACGGCGTGTCGACCGTTACCGAAGATTTATTTCCCCGGATAGTTTTGCCAGTCGTATGGAAAACGTTCGACAGAAACTGATCTCGCTTTTCTTCGTCGGCCTGATGGTGTTCTCGGCGGTCGCGTACACCGTAACCCTGCTGTGAGCGACGCTGTGGTCGGCTATTCCGTCTCCCACACGTCCGCCATCGGACTCTTTCGGTCGCGCGAGCGTCCCGTCTGCCCGCTCGACCCCGCGTCGCTACGAACTCGTCCACTCCTCTCGCCCTCGCTTCCGCTACCTCGTCCGCTACTCCCCCGACTCGCACTGCCGGGGTCGAACGCCGGCAGGTCGGGGTGGGACATCCGGTCGACCTGCTCTGCGAACCAGTCGGGCATGTCGGTGCGAGCGCGGTCGAACAGCTGGAGGAGACTGGAGTCGGCGAGGTAGGTCGCGCCGTAGTCGTCCGGCGAGCGAACGACGCGCCCGCAGGCTTGGATGACGGTTCGCAGCGCGGTCCGGTAGTACCACGCCCACTGGCCGTCTTCGAGTCGGTGGGCGACCCGCGAGTCGCCGGTGTTCGAGAACGGAGCCTTACAAAGCACCTGCCAGCGTGCGAGGTCATCGTTCAGGTCGAGGGCTTCTTCCATCTTCACCGAGAGGAATACGTCGGGGTTGTCGCTGGCTTTCCACGCTTCGAGGTCGGCGTCGCGTGAATCGCGTTCGTGGGCGCGCACCCGGTCGCCGACGCCGAACTCGCGGAGCGTCTCGGCGAGTTGCTGCTGGATGTGATAGGAGTGGGCGTGGACGATTCCCTTCTCGTCCGGGTGGGCCTGCATGACACGGACGACGATTCGCGCTATCCTCGGCAGGGTCTCCTCGCGGTGCTCGTAGGTCATCTTCCCCTGGGTCACGTCGTAGAGCGGGCGATTCTCGACCGGGAAGGTGTGGCCTACGTCCACGAGCGCGACGCGGTCGGGGTTGAGACCGACCTGCCGACAGAACGCCGCCTTGTTCAGGATGGTGGCAGAGAGGAGCGCGAACTTGTTCCCGCGCTCCCAGACGGTGTGAGCGAGGTAGCGCTCGGGGTTCATCGGCTTGATGGTAATCGGGCCACCTTTCCCGTCGGGTTGGTCGACCACCCACTCCGTCGCGCTGTCCGGGTTGCGGTAGTCCTCGACGAACCAGTCGAGTTCGGAGACGAGTTCCTGGAACCGGTCGCGGCGGGCTGCCTCCGGAGCGGTGAGTTCCGGCTTGGCGACGAGGTCGTCTTTGCGGCGCTTGCAGGTTCCCGTGAGGCGTTCGGCGTACTCCACCGCCCTGTCCAGTCCGGTCACCTCGGGAATCTTCAGGTCGTCCCAGATGGGAACGGTTCGAGGATTCAGGTCGATGGTCGCATACATCTCGGCCCACTCGGCGAGCCCGTGGGCTTCGTCGATGACCACCACGTCGCGCTTGCGGAACACCTCCGAGCCAGCGGTGCGCATGAAGTAGGCGAGCGTCATCGCCGCGATTTCGCGGTTGCTGGCGATGGCGCGGTCGGAGAAGTACGGACAGCGATGTTTCACCGAGCAGTCGTACCCCTTCTCGCGGGCACAGGGCGCTCTATCGACGGGGGTGTCGTGTTCGCCCGGCAGGATACAGGAGTAGTTTCGCTTCCCGCGGATGATTTTGAGGTCGTCCAGCAGGTCGTCGCCGGCCACGTCGTCGAGTTGCGACACCTGCGGCGTCGTGTAGTACGCCCCTGTCGCGTCGCTCGGTGCGGCGTCGTCCACGCGGCGGGCACACCCCGCGATGGCGCGGGCGAGTAGCGACTTACCGCTTCCCGTCGGGGCACGAACCAGCACCACGTCGTTACCGTCCTCGAAGGCGTCTCTGATGTCTCGGAGGGCGTCTCGCTGGTTGCCGCGAAAGGAGGGCGCGGGAAATTCGTTTCGAATCCGCTCGGGGTTCACTGTTGGGGTAACGCGTGGCCGCGGCGTAAAGCCTCCGGGTTCACCACCGAAGATTTTTGTGCCAAAGTAGATGAATCAGAATATATAGTAGCGGGATTCGAAACCGGCGAGCGAGAGACGGACGCCTGCTCAGGAGAGCAAAATGACACCGGCGGGGTCACTCCTCTAAGGCCGCCACGTCCTCTTTCGTCGGATAGTCCGGTAACTGGTCGATGCAGGCATAACAGAGGAAGTGTTCGCTCCCGTCCTCGAACTCCAGTGTCATTCCGCCGGACGACTGTGGGTTCGTGTTCCAGAGGTTAGCGATACCGCCCGCGATGGGAACTGCCGCCCCACAGCCGTCGCACTCGTCGGTGGTCATACCACTCGGTTAGGATGCGTGTAAGAAAGAACGTTCGGCACGTTCCTCCCACTCACACGAACAGTTCCTTTTTGCCGTATCGGACCAATCGTCGTGCAATGACCGACAAGTTCGACGAATCGTCCGCCAACCGCGACGCGTCGACGGACCGCGAACGTCCCACCAACCGCGACCCGCCTGCGGATAGAAGGTCGCCCGTCGGCGAACCTGTCATCCGCGGAAACAGGGCTGTCACCGGCGAGCGCGCAGACGAAGCGAAAGCGTTCGACCCGACCGACCCGGACAGCGTCGCCGAGGCGGCCGAGACCGTCCGGGCGTTCGCAGAAGGAAACGCCGGAGACGAGGACAACGTCTACATGCTCCGCGGGGCCGCGGCCTGTGCCGCACTTGTCCGCGGCGAGGGGTCGTACAAAGGGGCGAAAGAGCGGGCAGGAGGAGAGACGACGATCGCGTTCATCCGCAAGTGGGCGCGGGTACACGACCTCCCGCGGTCGATTCGTCGCCACGTGGCGGTGGGACACATCGCGCCGACGGCGGCAAAGCACATCGCACGGGTCGGCGGCGATGCCCGCTATCAACTCGCGTGGGCCGTCCTCGACGATTCGCTGACCGTTCGGGACGTGCGCGCTATCGTCAGCGAAATCGACAACGGAACACCGGTCGAACGCGCCCTGCGCGAACACGGCGTCACCCCCGGCCGAATGACGCTCACCCTCCCGTCGGAGGTGTACCGCGAACTCCGGCGGGATGCCGCACTCAACGGAGAGAAACCCGAAGACGTGGTCGTGCGCGCGCTCGAACGAGAGTTCGAGTAGGAGCGTTCGGGGAGTCGAAGCTCAGTCGAGGAACTCACGGGCCGCATCGACGAGCACTGCGCCCGCCGCCTCGACGTCCGGCCAGTGAACGGTCTCGTTCGGGAAGTGTGCCTGTTCGATGGTGCCGGGCCCGAACACCACGGACGGGATGCCGGCGGCGACGTAGTGACGCGAATCCGCACCGTAGGTCTCGCCCCGGAGGTTCGTTTCGAGGCCGAAGTCGGCCATCGCGGACTGGAGTGCACCCACGACCGGTTCGTCTGCGTCGATTTCGGCGGGTTCGAACTGGATGGAGAATCGCTCGAACTCGGGGGGATGCTCGCTGAGCCACTCGCTCTCGGCGACCACCGCTTCGAGACGGCGTTCGTAGGCCGCTTCGACGTCGTCGACCGTCTCGCCGGGAGCGACGCCGAGGCGCATCTCGGCGGTGAGGTTCGCCGGGATGGTAGACGACCACGTGCCCGCGTCCACGGTACCGACGACGATGGGCCACGGAATCTCGAACTCCTCGTAGAGGGGGTGTGTGACCGACTCACTTCGCTCGGCTTCGAGTTCGAAGAACGCCCGCCGGATGCGCTCGAAGTGCGGGAGGACGCTCTCTCCCCGCCAGCGCGTGGCCGCGTGCGCGGAGCGCCCCGTGAGGCGGAGCCGTTTCATCACGCTCCCCTCGGTGGCGACGACGGGGGTGAGGTCGGTCGGTTCTGCGACGATGGCCGCGTCGCGCTCAAAGGGGTAGGGGTTCGAGAGGGCCGCGGCGACAGCGCCCAACCCGCCTTCCTCCTCGCCGACGACGCTCTCGACGACGACTCGTCCGTTCGACCCCTGCTCGTCGCGCTCCGCGAGGTGTTTGGCCGCGAAGACGCAGGCCGCCAGCCCGGATTTCATGTCCGCCGCGCCGCGTGCTGTCAGGTCGTCGCCGTCCCACGTCGGTTCGAAGGGGTCGGTATCCCACGATTCGCGGGTGACCGGCACCACGTCCACGTGCCCGTTCAGCACGAGCGTCGGGCCACTCTCGGGGTCTCCGAACTCGAGCACGCCTGCGACGCTGGGGCGCTCGGCCAGACTCGGCCCGTCGGCGCTCGCTTCGGTGTGTTCGACGTCGGCAGGGTCGTCGGGAAACGAGGGGTGGCCGGCCAACTGCTCGGCGTCGGCAGTCCACTGGTAGGTTTCGAAGCCCAGCTCGGCGAGTCGGTCGGCGAGCCACGCCTGGGCGGGACCTTCCTGTCCCCCGGTCGTGTCGAACGCGAGGAGTTGTTCGGTGAACGCCCGCATCTCGTCGCCCTGGGCGTCGGCGAACTCTGTCATGGTTCGACAGTGGTGGGCAGGATGGTAAACCTTGCTGACATCGAAACCGACGGCGGGTTCCGGGACGGAATGGTAAACGTTTAACCGTCACCACCCGCAAGAGCAGTTGAGGGCTGGTAGCTCAGTTAGGCAGAGCGTCTGGCTTTTAACCAGACGGCCAGGGGTTCAAATCCCTTCCAGCCCGCTTCTGCGAGGAACGAAGGTGACGAGCGACGAGGATAATCGAGAGAGAGAGATTCGAAGGCACGGAGCTAAACGACTCGATTTTTCCCGCTCAGTCATCGTGAACTCCCGCCGAAAAATTGTGGCGTATACACGCTAACCGACACGAAAAGAGAGACAGGAGAACAGCCGAATACGGAGAATCGGGGTCCAGCAGCGATCGTACTCCAGAAATCATCACATTCCCGACCGTGTTACGTGGTAGCCCGCCTCTCCAATCATTTAACCGTGTTCGCCACTAACGATGCGTGTGAGTGAAAAAACAGAGCGACGAAACCTCCGAATGCCATCGAGCGACGAAATGTTCGGTGTCGTAACCGAGCACAACGGCGGGAACCACGTTCGCGTCCGCTGTGAAGACGGCGAGAACCGAATGGGCCGAATTCCCGGCCGAATGAAGTACCGGACCTGGATCAACGAGGGCGACGTCGTCCTCGTCGAACCGTGGGACTGGCAGGACGAGAAGGCCAACATCGAGTGGCGCTACACGGGGCAGGACGCCGACCAGCTGCGGCGCGAAGGCCACATCCAATAATTCCGTCTTCCTCTGGGAACCAACCGTGAGAGCGGCTGCGTCGTCTCGGAATCGGTTCCACCAGTTGCGACCGTTCGTCTAGCCCGACGAGTGACCACGACCGGGGTAGACGACCGGAGTCAGTGCGCGACCCACCGTCGTTCAGCAGTTATTATAAGTCAGTCGGACACAGAACACGGATATGAACCGCTACGTCTCGGACCCGCTCGAACCGCTCGGAATCGCCTTCGGTGTCTTTCTCGTGCTCGTCGGCGTCGCAACCCTCGTCGGGATGCCGTGGGCGAACAAATCCGGCAGTGCCCTGCTCATGCTCGGGCAGATAGTCGGTGCGCTCTCGGCAGTTGGTATCGGCGCAGCTCTGGCGTGGGTCGTTCGAGCGTGAAAAAGTCGATTCGCCGAGTTAGCCTTTGAACGGCAGGTAGGCCATCATCGCCAGCAGTGCTGCGGCGAGGAAGCTGAGGATGGAGACGCCCCACAGCCCCGCGATGCGCTCCTGGAAGTGAGCGATTTCCTGTTTCTGGTCGGTGTAGGCTTTCACGTCCTGTGACAACAGCATCTTCCCGCCTTCGCTGTGTGCCACGTACGTCTGGTTGTTCGGGCCGAGGTCGACCTGACCGCCGTCGGAAATCGACGTTTCGGTCGTCTTCGGTGCCGTCCATTCGAGGGTCACCGACTCCTTCGAGATGTTCGAGACGGTGGTCGAGTTGTTCTCGTACTGGAAGTTGTTACCCGTCCGGAGCGTTCGGGTCTCCGGTTCGCCGAACTGCTGGCGCTTGTACTCGTCGACCGGAACGAGTGACTTGTTGCCGTCGCTTCCGTTGACCACGACGTAGGTCTGGCCGTCCTGTTGGACCGTCTGTGTGTTATTACTCAGGTTCTGCACCTCACGAAGCGTCGCCTTCGAAGGGCTCGACGTGTTCGGGATGAGGAGTCTGAACGTCGTGTTACCCTGTTCGACGGTCGAGTTGTTCTCTAGCGCTGCCGTGTAGGTGGCCGACTGGTTCGTCCACGCGACTTTCGCCGAGCCCTCACCCAGGGAGGTGACGTTGTACTGGCGTCCGTCGACGCTCAACTTCTGTCCCTGCTCGGAGAGGGTCTTGTCCGGATTCTCGATCGAAACCGTCGGCTCCTGAGCGACTCCGATGAGTGAGTACGCTCCGGCAGCGATAACGAGAAAGACGGCGATGTAAATGCCCGCTGCTCGTCGTTGCATATCCTAGCCCCAGTCCGCGTGCAGTATAATGGTTACTTTTTCGCGACACGGCGGACACTGGCTTCGTTTCGGTATCCGAGACGGATCCCCAGGGCGAGAATCGACGGTATCAGCCCGACGAACGTCGGTTTGAGGACCATATCGGTAGATTCGGAAGGACGAGCGGCCACTCGGCACTCCCTCGACGCTCTGGCCGAACAGACACGAGGGACGACGGAGTTCTCGTTACCGCGTCGCCACGAAGACGACGCCACTCCACGCGAAAGCGACGAGGCCCGCGGCGAACAGCAGTGGTCGGTAGCCCGTGCTCGCCGCGAGTCCGGCAAACGATACAGGGCCAACGGCCCGACCGAGGAACGTCGTACTGTTACGGATGCTCAGCGCACCGGCCCGGAATCGAGGCAAGACGAGACCGCTGATGGCCGCGTCCACCGAGGGCATGCTCAAGCCGATGCCAGCGCCGAGGAACGTCACGCCGACACCGACCAGCAAGACGGTGGGGGCGAGCCAGACGACGAACAACCCGATACCGTAGCAGGCGAACCCGACCGTGACGATGGTACCGTTCGAGAAAAATCGGGCGAAGCGGCCGTTCTGTGAGGCGACGAGGACGGCCACCGCTTCCGTGACCGTCACGACGAGTCCGATGAGCACCGGCGAGAGGGAAAACTGCTCGGCGAGGAGGAAGGGAAGCGCAGTGAACACCGACCCGAACAGCAGGAGTTCGGTGAAAAAGGCTGACCCGTAGAAGGTGGCCGTCCGTCGGCCGGTGAGCGCTGAGAGCGCTCCTCTGATGTACGCGAGGCTCCGAGACTCGCGCTCACTTATCGGTTCGTCGAGGACGAACAGGGAGAACACGGCGACCGGGAGTCCCGCGAGATAGGCCAGAAACGGTACGTTCCACGCGTAGCCAACGAGGATGCCACCGACGAGCGGGTAGAGTGCCGCGCCCGCCGAGAGTACCGCGGTGTTCACACCGAGAACGGCGTTCCGCTGGATCCCGTCGAACGCGTCGCCGATCAGCGTCACGGTCGTGATGAAGATGCCAGCGGCGGCCGTTCCCTGGACGAGTCGAACCACCAGCAGCGTCGTGAAATCCGGGGCGAACGCCAGCACACCACCGCCGAGGCTGAACACGAACAGGGAAGGAACGAGAACGTTTCGTCGTCCGAGTCGGTCGGCCAGGATGCCGATGAACGGTGAGAGAACGATACCCGTCAGAAAGTACACCGTGATGAGCAGACTGGCCTGTGCGTCGGTGATACCGAACGTATCACGGATGACCGGCAGCGCAGGGCTGACGAGCGGGACACCCAGCGGAGCGAGTGCCGTACTGGCGAGCACGACCCGAATCGTCGGCGACCGCCACGGGACGGTCGTTCGGGTCGGTTCACCGGGTACTGTCGTCATGCTCTGTCTCTCGATTGGGGTAACGATATATCCACGTTCGAAGTTCGACACCCGCAAAATGGAATCATCAACGACAGCGCACGTAATCAAACGCACAGTGACACGGAGGATCGATTTCCGTCGCGAGTTCGCTAACGGTCTCGTCTCGCCGCGAACGTGACGTCCATTCTCATCCTCCCGATGGGGTCTCGACGACAGTCGAACCTGCCGTCGCGACACGCCGTGCTATCGATGGTCGAAACTGACACCTCGAATCTCGTTCTCCGGAGCAGACACGGCACCAGACAGCAATCAGTCACAGTCGGACGCCGATTCAATCACAAATTCGACATATGGGGACAAAGCGGTATTACTGTGAGTACTACGGATACCGGACGTACTATCAGATTTGTGTCGCGCGAGTCGGTGACGATTGGTCAGAAGTTCGATCGACCCGCGGACGTCGCTCGGTGAACTACCCATCAGCCTGGCGGACTCAGAAAGGGCAAGGCCATCTCGGACGTCCCGACCCCGCAAGCACCACAGGCACGAGGAGCGCAGCGGCGGCCGCGGGATGCCGAACGGCCGAGGGCTTTCGATGGGTAGTTCACCGCGACGACCGCTTTTGGGAGGAACCAGCGGCGTTCGAACCGTCACGGTGGGAACGAGAGTCGGACCGCCCGGCGTACGCCTACTTCCCGTTCAGCGGCGGGCCACGACACTGCATCGGAATGCGATTCGCTCGTCTCGAATTAGTGGTGGCGTTGGCGACGATGGTTCAGCGCGTCGATTTGAACGTCTCCGTCTCGGAACCGCTGACGTTCGCCCCCACGATCTCGTTGCAACCCGAAACGGCCATCGAGGCGACAGTACGGAGGTGCTGAGTGTCACCGCTACTCCGATGGCCTGCTCCGGTCACGAGCCGTCACTGCATGTGAGCGACGTCGTGCCGATTTTCCCCCGCATAACGAGGAAGAGCGGAGATTGACGGAGACGTTCGGAACTAGTAATTATATTGATTGAATCGGAGTGCACTTGTGGAACGGCGAGCAAAGCCGCCCGAAACGGGTCGCCATTCCACTTTTGTGAATTGGACGCGTATCGTGTCCATGAAACGACGGGGGTTTCTCGGCACCGTGCTGAGTGGGGTCACACTGGGAATCGGTAGAATTGGGGAGTCGGTCGCAGTAGCAACCAACAGGCAGGCACCCGCTTCAGTCGGTCTTGAAACGCTCGCCAGCGGGATGCAAGCGCCGGTAGACGTCGCTTTCGCGCCGGATGCCGACCGGCGGTATATCGCCGACCAGGACGGCCGAATATACGTTCACGAATCGAACGGGCTTCGCGACGAATTGTTCCTCGACCTGCGCGACGCCATCGAGTTCGATGGCGAGAAAGGACTCCTCGGTATGGCACTCCACCCCGACTTCGCGGAGAACCGTCGGTTGTTCGTCCGCTATAGCGCACCACGCCGGACGGGAACTCCACCCGACTACAGTCACACGTTCGTCCTCGCGTCGTTCACGGCGACCTCGGATGGCCGGCGAGTCCTGCGCGACTCCGAACGGTCGGTCTTGGAGATTCCCGAACCGGAGAGCAATCACAACGCCGGTGCGATTCGATTCGGCCCGGACGGATACCTGTACGTGGCGGTCGGTGACGGTGGTGGTGGCGGTGGGGGTGTCGGCCTCCAGAGCACTGGGCAAGACGTGACCGAGAACCTGCTCGGGAGCATCCTCCGCATCGACGTCGATGGTCGCGACGACGGGAAGCAGTATGCGATTCCGGAAGACAATCCGTTGGTCGGTACGAACGGTCTAAACGAACACTATGCGTGGGGGTTCAGAAACCCGTGGCGACTGTCGTTCGACGAGTCCGACCTCTTCGTCGGCGACGTCGGAGAGAGTCAGTTCGAGGAGGTCGACTTAGTGTCGAAAGGGGACAACTACGGATGGAAAATCAAGGAGGGGACACACTGCCTCGAAGATGGTTGTCCGGATACGCTACCCGAGCGCGTTCGAGGCGGTGAACGACTCATCGATCCGATTATCGAGTATCCTCACGCCGAGGGGGACGTCAGCGGGGTTTCGGTCATCGGTGGCCACGTATATCGCGGGGCATCGGTTCCGGCGTTGGACGGGACGTACCTCTTCGGCGATTATCAGGCGGCTGGTCGGCTGTTCGCCGCGACGCGTCCCGACGACGGCGGATTGTGGCCGACAGAGCTGGTCGAAGTGGCTGGAGAAGACGAGAACAAACTGGACCTCCTCCTCTCGTTCGGCCGCGACGACGATGGCGAGATGTACGTCCTCGGTATCGGAACCGACGGCGGCGGGTTCCATCGCGTCGTCCCAGCGACGTAATCGAGCAAGCGGCGGCAGAGACCGCTATCGGTCGTCTGTTCCGTCGAAGCGAAGGTGGTACGGCCAGCCGGGGAACTGTCGAGCGTCGTGAGTCGAGGGCTTCACGTCGTGTGGCCAGCATTCGATGACGAATTCCCCCGCTTCGTGGTCGGCGCGAACGATGCCGTATCCTTCTCGTTTCAACCGCCGGTCACCGATGTGGTAGCTCGGTCCGATCTTTCGACGTTCGAATTCTTTGAAGGAGAGTTTGGGATTGGCGACTGCGAGCATCCGAACATCGTTACCAAATGCGTCCGTAAACTCGCCCGTGTGCGGCGTGCCAGCGCCGTTCGGAAGTTCGTCGGTCGGTTCGAACCATCGCTGAAAAAGCGTCGCACAGGCTGGCGCGGCAAACTGCACGACGCCGTCTGAATGCGTCTCGAGTCCGTGCCGAGCCAGCGTCGCCAGATGCTGGTCGCCACAGAGCGAGAGCGCTCCTGCCTCCCGCAATACGCGAACGAAATCATCGCGCTTTTGCTTCGGGTAACCACTGGTATCGTAGTCCTTTTTGGGCTGTCCTCTGGGCGTCGTATGCAAGCTCGCCAGCGTCGTCCGCATGAGACAGATTCGGGCTGCATTCGCACCCTCGTTGTTCGCCCATTCGTGCAGGAATTCGTTCTGCCGTGGGCCCAGCAATCGCTCGTTGTTCGGTGTTTGTCGGTCGTGCGGACTCGTTTTGAACTTTCGGTCCTCGACGATTGCGAAGTCGACACCGCCGTAGCGAAACGCCGTATAGTATGCCGAGATGTCTCGTCGGACAGGAGCGGAGTCGTACGAGTCCGGATTGTGACTGCTCTGTGTCCGGTGAACCAGGTCGATGAATGCTGCCGAACGGGCGTACCCACCCAGTCGAATCTGGTTCGCAGGTGCGGCCTTTCCGCTCTCTCCCCAGAGGTTCGATTGGTACATGTCGTGGTCGTCGGTCAGAACGATTGCCGGTCTGTCCCGCGTCATTTCGCCGAACGCCCACATCCACAGATACCACTTGTAGAGATAGTCGAGAGTCGGGGTTTCGTCCCCGACCTTCTCTGTGGGGTTACTCTGGTAGATTTGGTCACCGACGAACGCGAGGAGGTCCGGGTCGTGGGTTAGCGTGTTCTCGATGAGTTCGGAGTAGGGGAAATAGATGTTTTCGTGCGTGTACCTCCCTAACCCCCGTCGTCGTGGGAGGTCGAGTTTGCCGGATCCTGCTTCGAGCCATCGTGCGGTTGGGGCAACACAGCTGAATAGCCCGACCGTGAGTTCTGACGCATCGTCGCCGGGGTCAGCAGGGATGCGCCCACTGTACGTAGTTCGCATATTCGATTGGTGGGACTGTTCTTTCGATTGTCGGTCATCTCGATCGGGCTGCGGTTCGACTCGCTGGTCGTATACGATTCGATAGGTCCACGCGCGAGTCGAATCCCAGTCGTCGACTCGGAACGGTGCCGTGTATCCTCGTCCCAGAGTAGTCGAACCACCAGTTTGCCACGCTTGTTCTCCATCTGCTGGCCTGTACTGGAGATGGACGGTTTGCGATTCGGCATCCCCAACCGGCATGAGTTGTGCCGTGAGACGCAACTCGGTTTCATTTACTGAGTAGAGCGTGCCGGCGATTGGCCCGAACGTCCGCTCCGGATACTCGGCGATTTTTGTTCCACCAGTTCGGACGTCTTCGAACCACCAGCGTGCACCGGGTTGGCCGGTGGGTGGTGAGGAGACGAGCGAAATACCGCCCAGCAGGTGCGAACCAGGAACGTTTCGACGCGTCGCTCTCGCGATTCGTTCGCCACCCGATTGTTGCACGGAAATGTGAACGGTGAAACGACCATCTCCCTGGGGAAGGATATCGACATCGAGTCGGTATTTCTGACCGGGTTCC
The DNA here is from genome assembly GCF_054177595.1 of Haladaptatus ordinarius. Lineage (NCBI taxonomy): Archaea > Methanobacteriati > Methanobacteriota > Halobacteria > Halobacteriales > Haladaptataceae > Haladaptatus > Haladaptatus ordinarius. The sequence goes on from NZ_JBPEHH010000020.1 coordinate 62,927, forward strand.
TGTTTGCGCGGGCCACCGTGAGGATACGCTTTCGTCGATGGTTGTTCTGCGAACCGCAGCGGGTGGATTTCGTCGGTATGTTCACGAAATCGTACTCGTCCACCCCGCTCGAACGTGCAGAGGACTCCGCCACCGATGCCCGATCCACGCTGTGCCAGTGCCGCTGCACGATACTCCAGCGACCCGTTTCCGACGCCGAGTAGGATCCCGCAGAAGCCATCGCGATTTGCATTACCTGCGATTCCCGTTCGAACGGAGATGTGTCCCGGCGCGTTCCCCTCGACAAGGTGTCGTGTGAGAATGCCCACCGTCCGTAGTTCGCGGTCTGGCCTGCCACAGGTACATTCGATTCGGCCGTCGTGGAGGCGCCAATCGTCGAGGCGATTGCTCCAGAACTCGGGACCGATCCAAGGACGAGTAACGTCTTTTTGAAGCGACGCGACCGGTTTCAGTCGGTGCTCTCGAAGCGATTCCCACGGTTGGAGGCCGTTTTCGGTCAGCTGGGTTCGCTTCGAGGGCTCCAGGAGGCCGACACCAACCATTCCCAGAAACTGTCTTCGGCCGGCACGTGCAGTATTCGGTTCCTCCGGTGGCGGAAAACGTTGGTCGGTCATCTAATCCCCCTCAATATAGCTCTTTCCGAGAGTTATTAGCTGTTTGTGGACGTTGTCGGCGGGGTGTTTCACCATGGCCAGTGAACCGCTTCGGGGTCAAGCCCCGAGGCACTCGGCCTACCCTGCCTGTAGATCGTGAATCCATGCTGAAACCAGGCTCGTACAGAGCATTTAACCTAAAATGCAGGGTGTAGAAGCCGTCCTCAACGCGCTTCGTGCGTTGGGCGGGGTAGTTTTCACCTTGCGAGCGATTCGGAACACTCGATCTCCTCTGATGGGTTGGTTAGCCAAAATTAATAAGTAGTCATACATCTTCTCGCAGGGAGAGTCACCATTGCACTGGGAAACGAGTATGCAAGTCCGTAGCAAACCCTCGAAAACCGGCCTTTTTTTGCTCGTGGCCGGTATTCTACTCGTCGGGCTGACCTTCGGTGCGAGCTGGGCGCTCGCACCGAACACCACGAAAATAACGTCGCAATCCAACACCACCGTACTCGTCGGGGTGCAGGGCCCGGGGTGGGGAGGAAACGTAACCGCACTCGACAATGACGGAAGCGTGCAATGGAGCGTTGGGAAGGCGATCAGCTACCAGGGCGTTTCGACGCTCGAAAACGGAACGATACTAGCGACCTATGCCGACAAATATCGGCGGTGCGGTCCGTTCGACTCGCCCTGTAAACGAACGGGGGTGCGGTTCATCGAGCCACACTCGAAAGACACGATTACCGGCGAGTGGAGCTACCCCGTTCGAACGCGGAAAGACAGCGAGGTCCACGACGCGGAGATGCTCCCCTCTGGCGAGTTACTCGTCGCGGACATGGAGTACGAGAGCATCTATACGTACAACTTCTCGACGGGACAGAAGACGTGGGTCTGGAACGCGAGCCAATACTACGACGCCCCGCCAGACCCCACGAAAACGGACTGGCTCCACATCAACGACGTCGACCGGATTGGGCCGGGTCGGTATCTCGTCTCGGTGCGAAACACCAACCAACTTGTCATCGTCGAGCGCGGAGAGGGCGTCGTCGAGGTCATCAACAAAAACCGCAATCCGTCGCTGCTCAACAAGCAACACAATCCACACTGGCTCGGGGACGGAGCCGTCCTCGTAGCAGACTCCGAGAACCACCGCATCGTCGAACTGCATCGAAACGAATCGACGGGACGGTGGGAGGAAGCGTGGGTCGTTTACGAAATCGATGGTATCGCACTAGATTGGCCGCGCGATGCCGACCGTCTACCGAATGGCCACACGTTCATCACGGATAGTCGAAACAACCGCGTGGTCGAGATAACGCAGAACGGAGACGTGGTCAACAGCTATCAGGTGCCAGACTTGCCGTACGAGGCCGACCGGGTGCCGTACGGCGAATCGTTTGGACAGCCCTACAATTCGGATGGGTCGAATGCAGTTCTCGGCGAGCAGAACATGGAGGTTCCGATTCTTTCCCCACTGCTCACGGGCGCCCGGCACGTCGTTTCGCTCCCGTTTTGGGTCTCCGAACTACACGTGCTAGCGGTGCTCGTCGCCACCATCCTCTGGCTCGTTGGGGGATTTTTGCTGACGAAAGCGTGGTGGTCGTCCCGCTACCTATCAGAGGGGGAATGAAACATCCAGCGTTTCACTGCGCACGTTGGGACGGATGTGCGGGAGACCGAAGCCGGGACGACCAACGTTAGACTCATGACTCTGAAACTAACTTATAGTCCCATGTCCGACCGCTCGTGAATCACTCATCCTTTTCGACGCCTCACTAAGGATAGGATCCCTGGTGGCTTATCGCCAATCCACAGTATTACAGCGATAGTGCCCCGGGGCTTGCCCCGTGTGGTACTTCACGTACGTGCGAGGAACGTCCGAATCGCGGTGCTGAAGTAGTCGGGATTATCGAGATTTGACGCGTGGCCAGCATTCGGTACCTCATCGATTTGTACGTTCGGGACATGGGCCCCTAGCTCCGCGGCATGACACTTGATGAACGGAAGTTCGTTCTCGCCGTAGAGAACGAGCGTCGGGGCCGTAATAGCCGAGAGGTCGACCGACATGTCGTGAAACCGCGTCATCGACCGAATCACCTTCGCGAACTCGTCGGTGGACATTTTCGGTCCCGTTCCACGGATTCGTTCGACCTTCTCGTAGTCGCCGCTGGAGCCACGAAAGAATCGCTCCGTCAGCCACACGTTCGCCTTTTCCACTCGCTCATAACCGACGAGTCGAACTGGTGGGATGAGGCTATTTAAAGCGACACGGCGCAGAAACCACTCGCCGCGAGTGAGGATGTTCGGGGTGAACGTGTCGGCAAGCACCACCCCGGCTACCTGATCGGGGTACCGTGCCGCATACGTCTTGGCAACCAGCCCGCCCAAAGAAAGGCCACAGAGCACCGGTCGAGCGAGGTTTAACGCCGTCACGAGTCCGTGGAGATCCTCCACGTAGCGTTCTACCGTGTACTCGGGTTCGGACGACCCGCCAGTCCGGCCGTGCCCACGAACGTCGTAGGTGACCGTCGTGTAATCATCGCTGAGAGTGTCGACCTGCGGGTTCCACATCGAGTGATCGACAATAGCCGCGTGGACGAACACCACTGGTGGGCCCTCGCCACGACGCTTGTAGTACGTCTCGATATCGTTCGTTTGAACTGTCGGCATCTACCCTTTCAGAGGCTTCGCACCGAAATGAACTCAGCGTACGCCGACACTCACCCGTGTCCACCACACCTACAGACAGATAGTTGCAGGAGACCCTGTACGTCGGTTGAACTATTATCCTTGCTTGTGTACGGTTAGCATGGAATCTTCGCTCGACGACATCGAATTCCTCGCTCGCTCGGACCACCGTACGGCCGTCCTCGATGCGCTCGCCGAGCGCCCCTGCGACCGGAATGAACTTCGCGCGACGACGGGCGCATCCTCACCGACTATGGGTCGGATACTCGGCGATTTCGAGGAGCGCAGATGGATCGTTCGGAAGGGTCCGAACTACCGACTCACGCCACTCGGCGATTACGTGGCCGAACGGTTCGCAGACCTCCGCAAAGCGATGAAAACGGAGCGGAAGTTACGAGACGTCTGGCAGTGGCTTCCGCGAGAGATGGAGGATTTTTCCGTCGAGTCGCTCATCTGTAGCGGTGAATACTTTTTCATGACTGGAGTTCGTAGCCTTCCCCAGCATGGTCAGCAGAGAGAGTGTCAATGAGGTCTTTCTACCTGACAAAGAGGACTGTTTAGAGTATCTGCGTGATCAGCGATGGCCGGACAGGGTGACGTGTCCGCACTGCGAGAGTGCGGACACGATCAAGAAGGGAACAACACGAAAGGACGCTCA
>NZ_JBPEHH010000021.1:0-63149 GCF_054177595.1 Haladaptatus ordinarius
TACTACGACTCTCCACCCAATCGGTGCACTGATCCTGTCGAGCCCACACTCACCTCAGCCGCGAAACACCGGTCTTCACCTCCATTTCGTTTGTATTTTCGACATCCTCCGAACCTGTGGTGAACCGCCCGTCGAGGGAGTCGTGGCTCTTATTCGAACGCTCCGAGAGGCAACGCTCGTCGACGAACAATCCGCTCGTCCAGTACGGTATTTCGGTGTAGAACTTAGTCGGCGCGGGGAGCGACGGCCTCGACGTCCCCTTCCGCCATGTTCGCTGCGAGACCGTTCGCCAACGCGAGCACTGCTGATCGGTGGTCGTTTTTCGAGTGGTGAATAGAAGTTGGGCGTGTGTTTTGTGTGTCGTATTCCGGTACGTCGAGAGCAGATTCGGTGCGAACGTCGAATTGGTTTCGTACTTCTGAAAGGAGTCCGTGCAGGTGAATGAGCTCTTGTTTTTTCATCCCGACGACACCTACCGACTGAAGGCCTATAGTATTACCTTGAGGGACATTGACTCACATGATGATTTCCCGAGTTTAGAACGCGTTTGACGCTACTATTCTCAACTACTCGTCAGAATAAAATGCCGCTATGATTTAACAGGCTACAACGAGTTGCCGCGTGCGGCGAACGATGCCGACGCTTCGGACGGTACGTCTCGTTCGAACTAGGCGGTAAATTCGTCGTAGGACACTGCCCCCTCTCGGAGAATACGCTCGGTCTTCGGTACGCTCCCGTCCGGTGGCGCACTCCCCTCGGCGACCCCACCGGGCTTGCCGACGACGATGCGTCCGACCATTCCGAGCGTTTTGTGTGGGATGCAGTAGTAGTCGTGTGTCCCCTCCGTCTCGAAGGTGTACTCGAACGATTCGTTCCGCTGGAGCACCTCGCTTCCCCACGGTTTCGCGTTTTCTGGAATCCTCGTCGTCTCGGCGTAGAGCGTGTCCGGATGGTAGGCGGACGCCGAGTGGTTCCCGCTTTTCGTCACGAACGTCACCGTGTCGCCGCGCTCGACGTACAGTCCGATCGGGTCGAAGTACGACCCGCTTCCATCCGATATCATCTCGACGGTCGCCGTGCCACCGTCGGGGCCGGCCGTCGGTGTCACGTTCGGTCCGTCGCTTCCCCGCAGGAACGAACACCCCGCAAGTGCGGTGGCGCTCACCGACGCGACGAATCGTCGTCGATTCATACTCGTGGACGTGCGACAGCGACACTAAGTGTTCTGATATTCCGTTTCCCGTCTCGCAACCTGCCAGTCGATTTATGTCTCTCTCGCCCGAACTTCTCGGGGATGCTCGGTCAAACGAGACGGTTCTGGCTCGGGGTCGTCCTGTTGCTCGTCGGGGCCGCGCTCATCTTCGGAACGCTCCTGCAAGGAATCGGCACACCGCCAGTGCTTCTCGCACTCGGCGTGCTGGTTCTCGCCGCCGGGACGCTCATCATCGCAGTCGCACGGCGCACGCGCCCGGTCTGAGTGCCGGGTGGTGGAGTCCGGTGTCACACCGATTCGTGCCGGACCGTCTTCCCGAGGGGAGAGATGAGTGTGGCCGCTCACGTCTTTGCTAGCAAAATTAGTTCGCCTGTCAAATCGAGTTTGGACGACAAAACTAGTTTTGATGGTTTGTATATTCTGCCCAAGTCAGCTCGAAGGTCGAAACCTCGCGCACTGGTTCTATAGAAACGTCTTTCGGCCTCCGAGACGCCGACACACGGCTTTCTTCCGTATGTCTGACGCAGATTTATGTGGTTTGGACGGTTTTGCCGATTCGTATGTCCGACACGGCCAAAATCGCCATCTCGAACCAAAAGGGTGGCGTCGGGAAGACCACGGTAGCGATCAACGTCGCCGGGGCGTTGAACCGACGGGGTCGCGACGTACTCTTCGTCGACCTCGACCCGCAGGGGAACGCGACGGAGGGACTGGGGCTGGAAGCCGAATACGAAGCGCAACCGCCGACCCTGTTCGACGTGTTGACCGACCACGAGGCGCGCGACCACGTGGATTCGCTCGTCGTCTCCCACGAGGAGATGGACGTGTTCCCGAGCAACATCGACATGACCAGTGTCGAGCCCGAACTCACGATGGCGATGCGTGGCCGAGAGCGACTGGGCCAGGTGCTCGACGCGCTCAATACCGAGTACGACGTAATCCTCATCGACTGTCCGCCGTATCTCGGCAATCTCACCGACAACGCGTTGCTCGCTGCCGAGAACGTCCTCATTCCTGCACTGGCAGAATCGACCAGCAAGCGTGCCCTCGAGATTCTGTTCGACCAAATCGAAGTGCTCGAAGCGGAGTACGACACCCAGGTTCGTGACCTCGGCGTCGTCGCAAATCGCGTCGAGACGACCAACGAGGCGGAGGCGATGCTCGCGTGGTTCGAGGAGGCGTTCACCGACGTCCCTATCTGGGAGGTTCGCAAACGGGTCGCGCTCCAGCGAGCGTTCTCGGCTGGCTGCTCGATTTTCGAGTTCGATGAATCGTGTGACATGGTCGATGTATTCCTCGACATCGCCGAAGACATCGAACGCCAGCTTGGCCTCGTGGAGGTGACTGCATGAGCGACGAAAGCCGTGCCGACCGACTCCGTCGCCGACGTCGGGCTCAACGCGACAAGCAGTCCGAACGCGACGAACCAGCCGAGTCGGACGAACCGTCCGAACAATCCAAACCGTCAAAATCATCCAAACCGACGGGGGCCGACGGCCCCGCCGAATCGGAGAGCGTGAAAGATGCCCGCGTCGGCACCTACATGTACCTCCCGGAAGATCAGCGCTCCGAACTGAACTTCCGATACAAGGAACTCAACCTCACGTACGAACGGTCGTTCGGGGCGGAGCTGGAGAAAAATCGTCACTTCTACCCACTGGTCGTCCAGGCGGGGCTCGAAGCGCTTGACGACCTGGACGCTGCGGAGCTGAGAGAGCGTCTAAGTCGGATGGAGTGAGGGCGTCTCCCCCGGCCGGGTCGCTCGAGGATACCCGTCGCTGTGCCGATACGGCCGAGAAAAATCGCTAGAGGGTGGTTACGACTGGTCGTCGAGGAGGGATCGAATCTGTGCTGCACGCTCGTCGTTGGTGATGAACTTCTGGAACCGCCAGTCGAACGAGTCGAGGAGAACGGCGATTCCCTCGTCCGTGATGGCGTACTCGTTGGTTCGCTTGTCCAGTTCGCTCTTTTCGACTAGCCTGCGTTCGATGAGGGTGTCGAGGTTGGGGTACAGACGCCCGTGGTTCACTTCCTCGTCGTAGTAGTCTTCTAACTCGCGCTTGATGGCGAGCCCGTAGCGAGACTCCTCGGCGAGGACGATCAGGACGTTCTGTTGGAACGCGGTGAGGTCACGTGCGGTTTCCGCATCGTTGACTGTTTGTGCCTCTGACATGGTCGTCTAGTGTGATGTAGACTAACAGTGGATATAAAACTTCCTAACCTGGGCAATATTTATGGACTTTGTTATAAATATTATCTAGCGTCTACCATTGGGGTCATAGATAGTAGTGTTCTGTACGAGAATGTTTAGGATGTTAGTCAATATCTCGGTTTCCCCGTCAATCCCTCGTTGGGAGTTACTATGCGGTTGATAAATATCTGCCGAAAGAAAAATAAAATCTACGACGAGGAAGCGAACTCGTCGGACTCACACATCGAGACCTCGATAGGTTTTGACCGGTCAGGAAGGTGACCGAAAGGCGGTCTGTAACTCGTCGAAGATCGATTCTGCACAGTCGATGGGTTCGTTAGCGAGATTGAGTTCGATCTGTAGGTCAGAGTCACGACACGACGCGTCGCCGACGAACCCTCGTTCGTCGTCCCGCCAGATGGTGACGCGGAATCGTCGATTGTCACACTCACCAGCGGGACACTCGACCTCCCCCGAGTTCAACATCGATTCGAGGTTCCCTTCGACGAATTCGATAATATCAATCATAAATCGGGGAAAGCTACTAAAACATTAAATATAATTATATATAAAAATTTTTATAATTAATTCTGTCACTCGCTGTCTCGAACACGCCACCGCGATGTGACTCGAACGTGTCGGTTAATAAGTGTATAGTGAAGTAGGTAGGAACCGTCGTTTCTCTCACGCCCACGTGGGCGTGGTAAGTGCAATTGCACTGGCTGATTCGCTCGGCGGTGCCGGAGGCGATGGCGACGGGCTGGCATCCCGCCATGTGTCACCACCCCTCTCACGAAAGTTCTCTTCCCGAGCGAACCTTTCTCTGGCTCCGGCGGGTTCCCTCGCCCGCCGAGAGCTGACGTTCGACATTGACGACATCTAATAGAAACGTGGAGAGCAAGACGGACTCGTCGTTCGGGAGGCGTCGCTGCGTTGTGGTGTGAGCTCTCCCCTGACAGCCACGTCCGGGGAGAGAGGGAGAATGCCAGACGTTCACACACGGTCTGCAACTCAGCCCGTTCGACGCTCGAAAATCGCGCGATTTCGAACGAATCGGATCTCGGGATCTGACGACGACGGAACCGACCTGTCTCGCATTTACGTGGACGTACCGACGGGCGGTAAAAACGAGGGTGGATTGCTGAAGGGTTTAAACGCTCAGTGAATACCGAGCGCTTCGATCTGCTCTTGATACCGGTTTCGAATCGTGACTTCCGTCACCTGGGCGACGTCGGCGACCTCACGCTGGGTCTTCTTCTCGTTGCAGAGAAGCGACGCAGCGTAAATGGCGGCGGCGGCGTAGCCTGTCGGCGACTTGCCCGAGAGCAGCCCCTGTTCTGCCGTCGTGTCGATAATCTCGTTTGCCTTCGACTGCACCTCTTCACTGACGCCGAGGTCGGAACAAAACCGGGGGACGTACTGTTTTGGGTCGACTGGTTTCATCTCGAGGCCGAGTTCCTGCGAGATGTAGCGATAGGTGCGACCGATCTCTTTTTGATTCACCCGCGACACCTCTGCGACCTCTTCGAGGCTGCGCGGAATACCCTCCTGGCGGCACGCGGCGTAGAGCGTACTCGTTGCGACACCTTCGATGGAGCGCCCCCGAATCAGGTCTTCGGAGAGCGCACGACGATAGATGACCGAGGCGACTTCGCGGACGGACCGGGGGACGCCCAGCGCGGACGCCATCCGGTCGATTTCAGAGAGGGCAAACTGGAGGTTGCGCTCGCCCGCATCCTTCGTTCGGATGCGTTCTTGCCACTTGCGCAGCCGATGCATCTGACTGCGCTTTTCCGACGAGAGCGACCGGCCGTATGCGTCTTGATTCTTCCAGTCGATAGTGGTCGTCAACCCTTTGTCGTGCATCGTCTGCGTAGTCGGTGCTCCTACGCGCGACTTGCTCTGTCGCTCGCTGTGGTTGAACGCGCGCCACTCCGGCCCGCGATCGACGTGGTCCTCTTCGACCACCAGTCCACAGTCGTCACAGACCAGTTCGGACTGGTCTGCGCTGTTGACGAGGTTTTTCGACCCGCACTCGGGACACCCCTGGACTGCCTCCTCCTCGGTTTCGGTTTGCTCCGCACGGCGCTCCCGTTGGCGAGTGGACCGTTTCATCACCATTCTATACTCACAGCCAACATTTAAACCCCCGGATGAAACGGCGCGCTTAGAGGTTCGTTAGAACTCGAGATGAACGAACGCTAATGTCTCTGCTGGATATGACGCTCTACGAGAAGGAGGCTTGCCACCACCGTCCGTCGTTCGAACAGGCTAACAGGTGGGCTTTGCGAGACGCGACACTTCGACCATCACGTCGTTACTGTCCGGGTTCGTATCGCGGAACGTCCACGACCGGTCGAAGCTGATTCCGGCGTCTTGCCCTTTCGTGAGGAGGTCTTCGAGTACGGTTTCGAAGTCCTGGTGTCCCACGCCACCCGGCACGGATGGGCGGTCTGCCGAGGGCTCTGTGAATTCGGGACGCGGTGCGAGGAGCGTAATCTCGACCATCACGTCGTCACACTCGGCGTCGTCGTAGCGGAACGTCCACGACCGGTCGATGTCGACGTCGTTCTCTCGCGCGGTAGTGACCAGTGCTCCGAGGGTCGATTTGAACGTTTCCGGGGACACGGCCCAGGACGGGAGGGGGTTAGCCTGACTCATTCTCTATCTGTCTATATGTGGATACCCTACATAAACTCAGAACGCTGTCCCACGTGGTTCCATACTGTACCACCGTTTGAAACAGTTTGCAACAGTCAGCACACCTATCGACAGTGTGTCATTCATCCGGTAGCATTGACGGTGAGAGATGTTTTCGACCGGTTTCGTGCTCTCATAATTTCTACTATTACATTCGAATGATATCTTTCTTCTCGTCGTAGTGTTTTTTCGGTTCGGTCGCTCGCGCCAGTCTCCAGAACGACGCGACGAGACAACTGCGTAAAACGTCACCTGCTCTCTACTCCTCCCATAAAATATCTGCCTACCTCGATAAAACGACGTTTCATCGAGTGAATGGTGTAAATTTTCGATAACGCTCCGCTCGTTATATACTCTCCAGTGGTGTGTGGTGAGACATGACAAGCACGTCCTCCACGATGCAAAACGAGAACGCTCTCGACCCTCGCTCGCCGGTCAGGGCGGTTCGGCGAGTTATCGCTCCACCGGTTCAGTTTCTCGGGTTCTGGGCGGCGGTTTCGCTTCCGTTCCTCTACGCCCCACTCCTCTTCGACGGACTGGTCGGTACGGAACTGACAGTGTTCGTGGGTTTACTGGTATTTCACGTCGTCGCACTCGTCGTCGGCCACGGGTATCGACGGTGAGCACGGGGCCGCATTCGTCGCCCCGCGTTCTTCCGTCGGATGGCTATCGTCATCGAGATTTGGACAGACAGTTCTCGCAGACGTCTACGTTCGCTCGAAGGAACGTGTCGTTTTCGTTCAGCTCCAGTTCGATGCGCGTCACCGGTACGTAGTCCCGACAGTACGCACAACGTTCAATAGCATCAACCCGCTTCGGTATGTCATGATTTCTCGGCATATGTGCTTGCTCATTCAAGGCCGATGGCCGTCAATTGTAAACGTGAAGCGGTACCGCCCAAAAACTACGCATTAGTATTTCCGTTTTTTAAATACGGGTACCCGTGCTGGGGAGAAACGTGTCCGGCGTCAGTCTGCGATTTCTGCGGTGCCTTTTTCACTGACGTACTTCGCTTCCCACTCGCGACGCGCTTCGATTTCGCGCTTGCCACGTCGAGTGAGCGTGTAGTAGTTCGTCCGACGGTCGACCTGTCCCTTCTCGACTAGCCCTTTGTCGACGAGAGTGTCGAGGTTGGGGTACAGACGACCGTGGTGAATGTCTTTTTCGTAGTAATCTTCGAGCTCTTCCTTGATTGCGAGGCCGTGTGGTTCGGTCAACCCGTTGATGACGTACAACAGGTCTCGCTGGAAGCCAGTCAGGTCGTACATGTTCGACTCGATGTTATGTCTACATGGTATTAGTTAAGCGCATGATAATGCCTGCTTTATGCGACGAGAAACCCTCGTCGCGTATTTTCGGATCTACTGTTCCCGCTCTCGTAACAATCATCCCACACGAATGGACGCCGCGCGGGAGGGATGTGTCCGAAATCGGCCCAAGATAATATATCCATTGAGTCATCAAATTCTCTTATATGAAAAAGCAAGAATTGATACACCTACACGGGCTGCTCGTCGAGGTCCGGAATCAGTACGAAGTTCGGAACGACCAGACGGCCGATTGTGAAGAGTACGAGGCGACAGGTGTACGACCCACGTCGATCCACCGGTCGAAAACCGACCACCGAGATGCGGTGTTCAAACTCGCGGAGAATCTCACGGACGCGATGTACGAAGAAGACAAGCTCGTCCCGCCCACGAACTAACCGTTCCGTAGTGGTTCGCGTTGGACTATCGTCGACGCTCTTAGTGAGTGTGTTCTCCCGAAGCGAGTTGTGCGAGCGTCACGAACGTGAACATGGCGACGATGCTCCCGCCGACGCCGACGGCCGGGAGTGCCGAAAGCACGGAGACGCCGAGCACCGTCCCAGCGAGGAGGATCGTGCTGAGTACCGAGACGCCGAGGTAGTACGCTTCCCACGGCATCTCGTCGGTGTCACCGTCTGACTGTTCGGTCTCGGTGTCCGACGTGTCGAGGTACCGGTCGAGTTGGTTTGCGAGCGCGGTTCGTTCGACCGTTCCGCGACTCTGGTTGTACTCGATGATGCCTTCTTCGTCGAGTTTGGGGAGGTGTGACTGGTAGAGCGGGATGTACACGCGCTGGCGCTGGTCCGAAGTGAGCTCTTGAACCGATATCTCGTTTTCCCACGCGGCGACCTGTTCGGCGACGTCACGCATTTCGACGACGCCCTCGTGTTCTTTCAGATACTGGAGAACGTATCGTCGTCGTGGCGTCTGAAGGAGGTGAAATATCTTGTCTTTCGAAATCTCGCGCGTAACATGCGACTCTAGTTCATCTTTCGCTACGCCTTGCGTCCCGGTATCGTCAGGGTGAACCTCTACAGCGCTCATGACGATTAGAATTATCGGCTGGATGGGTAATAAACCAATAATGCGCTCCCGTTTTGTTGCAAATGGTTGTGAGTGCTTGTTCCATCGCTTAGCCTACTGATAACCCATAATTTTTATTATCGTTCTCATTCCAGCTCGTATCCGATTTTAGAAAAAAGGTGAACGGTCTATCGTCCTCGATCCCGGCTCATTGAAGCGTTTGAAACCAATTTAATGGTGAATCTGGCATCCCTTGAACAGTATACTGGGTAAAATTGTCGAACTACAGATGTATGTCGAACGCTCGTATTGTCTATTCGATGTCTTGTATGTGTGTGAACACGTGCACCGAAACGGTTGGGGACGACGGTCGACCCGCGTTTCCCAGATGTCTGTCGTGACGTCCTCTACGCCCCATCTGGGGCGAAAATCGTTAACCGCTCCATAGTAATCAGGAATCATCACATAGAAGTGAACGCCTAGCGCGGAGGCGGGATGTCCGAATATCCGGCCGTGAGGGTAGTAGCGCTCATGACTGACTCTCCCTCGCGTTTTTCCGACCGAGTCACGACCCGTCGACCACTCACCGAATCCGTACCGAGCACTGGAAAGTCTCTTATATTATGTACCTGTATTTGAATTTTGAACCACGACAGCCTTCCTAAAGTTTAATGTGAGTGAATCGAATACCCATAATCGACTCTCTGGACCCCGACAATGGCACACGGCGCATCCGATTCCGACGATCCACCCGACGACGCCGACGAGTCGTCGAAGACGTCGCGGAATTCGGTCCTCTCAGAGCCCCCGAAAACGCTTTTCGCCGAGGTTTCTATCTCCCACGACCGTCTCGTGCTCGTCCCCACTATCGAGTCAGTTCCCGAGGCGACGATTCAGATGGAAGGGACGCCAGTGGGCGGTTCGACTCCGTTCGTCTCCGTAGTCACCGACGATTTCGTGGCGTTCGAGCGAGCACTCGAAGTGGACCCGACAGTCAGCGAAACGACGCTCTTTTCGTCGTCTGCGGACCGTCGAGTGTACCAACTCCACCTCGCCCCGTCCGTCACCCCGTTCCTCCCGACTGCCGCCGACCTCGGCGTTCGAATCCTTGACGTCCAGAGTGGAAACGGCGGGTGGATCGCGCGAATCCAGATGCTCTCGCGGGAACCACTCATCGAACTTCGAAACGGCTGTCTCGACGCTGGTATCACGTTTCGGGTACGACAGTTGTACGGCGCGAACCCCGAGACGGAAATCGACGTAGCCAGACTGACGCCACAGCAACGAAATACGGTGCTCACGGCGTATCGGTTCGGCTACTACGACGTTCCCCGCGGCATCTCGCAGAGCGAACTCGCAGACGAACTCGGTGTTTCGACGTCGGCGATTTCACAGCAACTTCGACGCGCCACGGGACAGTTAATCGCCAGCACGTTCGCCGTCGACCAAGATTAAGCTTCGAACGGGGATTTGGAGGCTTCCGGTTCGGACCCGTTCAAGAAGACGAGATTTCCGCGACCGATCTGGACACGTGTTATCTCCTCGTTCTCTTCCATCTTCGAGAGCTTCCTGCTCACGGTCGATTTCGACCAGGAGGTTTCTGCCGTGATGTCTGCCTGTTTCATTCGACCCCCGTACTGAATGAGTAGCGAGCGAATCCGTTCCTCGTCGGTGAGCATCTCCTCGTCTGCGAGATTCCCGACGGGCGGTTGCTGTTCTGGCTCCGGTTCGTCTGTGATCGGTTCGGAAGTAACGTTGGTGGCCGGTTCCCGTTCCGACTCCGCTTCGTCGTCCCGCCGGTCGAACAGGCCGGAGAGAATCGTCCGTATCGAGGAGAAGGGGCCATCCGACGGTGATTCGTCGTCCGTGGCGTCCGTCTCGTCGGCACTCGCCGTCTCTTCGCTCTGGCTGTAGGCCCGTGTCGTCGTCCATTCGGCACCGTCTTCGGAGACTTCGACGACGACGTCGAACAGCGTTTTGAGTGTGTTGATGGTCTCCGGGTCGTGAATGTCGGGGTCCATCTGGAAGTAGCCGAGTGCGCCGGCGGCTTGCACTCGATGCGTGAGGATGTGGAGATATCTGAACGCAGTATCGAAGTCGACGTACTCGAGGAGAACGGTCAACGTCTGTACGGACACGACCGGTTGTGTCTCGCCGTCCGTCCACTCTTCCAGGTGGTCGCTCAGCGGAACGATGATTTCCATCGGGTCGGTCGGGTTGACGATGGTCGCCGTCACCCCCTCGGGAGTCTGCTCGTCGTGCGACTCGGACTGTGACATCCCACTCGCGTGAATGAACCGCGTCTCGCGTGGCAGCGTCCCGACGCTCTTTTCCCAGTCGCCGAGCCACTGGTTCGGCGGCTGTGTGTACGTGACGGCTGCGAGACTCATCTCCGCCGGCGGCGTCGAAGCGACGAGCTCCATGTGTGCCCGGTTGCCGTCGGGTGTCAGGGGCGCGAGCACGAGGACGTTCGACGCGTCTTGGAGACCTTCTCTAAATTTTTGAACGTTCATTTATATCCCACTCCACATTCTCTACAACATACTCATGGTCGAAACATTCTTTTGCCTACTGGTACGAGGTAACTGAACATCAATGTTTGTTCTTTTTAGTCTAATTTCGGATGTCTTTCGCTGATCTCGCTTGCCGTGGCGGTGTTCGAGACGGGAGGGTGTTCACTCCTCTTGGTTTAGATTCGATTGACTTCGCCGTTCCGATTCTTGCCGGAGGGCGCCGGTGCCGTCTCCAGCGATACGGCTGACGATGATGAGAAAAACGCCCGACTACCTCGCCATTCCTGGCTCGAGTCCCCTGTTTCATACCTCTCCAAAGTCATATACAATAACTTGTTTTCGTATTAAGTCACACAGTGGCCTACGTAAAGGCAGTGTGTTACCATTACCTGCGTTTATTTATCTATCCCGGTATCAAGTAATCTTGCCTTGCAAATGCAGGTAGCACTATTCGTGCCGAAGGATGCTCGAGATGAGGTTCGCGTGTCCGCGCCGGAGACGCGTCGAAAGTGCGTTCCGGCGAGACACCGAGTTCGATCGCGGCATCTCCCAGCGTCGCGTGGCCGGTGACAGACCCGGAATCGTGTGCCACGTGGTGTCTCGTACAGGACGAACTCCCTCGCTGGGGCGGTCAGTCCGGTCAGGTCGTTCATCTATCGACGCAGTCACCTGTTTTCCAACGCAATAGAGGGTGTCATAGAACTCTTGTCACACCGTGATGAATGTGCTTCCCGGATTGTCTCCGCGTTCGTAGTTGGTGATTGCGATGACGAGACGAAGGCACAGCGCGAGGAACACCTGCGCTCGTGCATGAACGCGGCCTCGGGCGAACGCACGGCCGAGGCCGCAGTCCTTGACTGATTCATTGGTTCGTTCAACCCCACTCCGCCGGTTGTACGTCTCGTCTAGCGTTGATTGCTTCAGCTGGACGTCCTCGCTGTGTTTTTCGATGCGGTCTTCGACCCTGTACTCGATGGCTTTCGGGTCGTCAGTGTTTCGTGCGTTGTACGGAGCGACGGGCACGACCCCTGCGGCCAGCAGGTGGTCGTGCCAGTCGAGTGTGTCGTAGGCGCTGTCACCGACCATCCAGATCGGTTGCTCGACGGCGAGCGCGTCACATGTGACGCGCATCGCCGTCTCTTCTGGTGCTTGTTTGCTCTCGGTGAACTCGGCTGCAATCGGGATCTTTTGCCCGGTTGAGACGATTGTATAGCCGTAGTAGTACTCGTCCTCGGTTGGATCGTAGCACTTTGACGCGTCTGGATCGGCTGGCATCGCCTTCACGTCTGTCGAATCGATGCAGTAGGTCAAGTTGAGCAGGCCGCGGCAGGCGGCCTGCTCAACGAGGTGGGTGAAGACATCGTCAACGACGTGTTCGAGGTCGGTAAGGAAGCGATCGACCGCGTCTCTCGACGGCGGTCGATCGAAGCCACAGCTCAACCAGACAACCGCGTTCCGTAGCTCTCGTTCGACGGGACGAATGCCGTAGATGTCCTTGTAGTAGCAGTGGAGAAAGCCACGCATCAACTCTGGTGGGTGGTGGTCTCGTGTTCGCCCCGTCTGCGCCGGGGCGAACACGTCGAACTCTTCGAGAAACTCGAAGGAGAGGTGCTCGAACAGGGCTAGCGTCTCTGTCTCCACGACATTGAAGAAGGACTCTACCGAAGGATCATCCTGCAGGGTCGCTGAATTCATCCACCTCAGCGTTCACCCTGCTCTTTGGTGTGCTAATCGTTCTATGACACCCTCACGCAATATCCTACCGCTGAGCTAGCTGATTGCTTTCTGTCGGTTCACGAGGGCGAATCCACCGAAACGCTTTTAGTAAAAACGGTCACATTTACTTATTAGTTGTAAGACGAGGTTACTATCGTTCATGAACTGGTCGTGTATGAGATATCTCCACAAATCGGCCCACGTACGAATCATATCGATACACTTGATATGGCGGGGGTTATGAAAATCAACGTAGCCAATGATTAACGAGTCCACCGTTCTCATCGTCGATGACGAACATGCGATTACTGACTTGCATGCCCGGTGGCTCGAGGACTCCTACGACGTCAGAACGGCGTACACCGGAAGCGAGGCACTCGAAAAGGTCGACGAGACTGTCGATATCGTTCTTCTGGACCGGCGCATGCCGGACCTGTCTGGCCGAGAAGTGCTCGACGAAATTCGCGACCGAGAGCTCGATTGCCGAGTTGCGATGGTGACTGCTGTCGAACCCGACTTCGACATCCTCGAACTCGGCTTCGACGCGTACATCTGCAAGCCGGTTTCTGACCCGGAAGAACTCCGCGACATCGTTGCTTCGCTCGAAACCCGCTCGTCCTACGATTCCCAGGTGCAGAAGTTGCTCGCACTCTCCTCGAAGAAAGCGGCACTGGAAGATAGAAAGGACCCCGAAGAACTCGCCGAAAACGACGAGTACGCTGCCCTCGAAGAGGAGTTGGCGTCGCTTCGGAAGGAACTGTCGTCCGTGGCGATGAATCTCGACGACGACGACCTGCGCGCGGAGTTCTACGGCCGAAACACTGCTGCATCGAAACTGGTCCAGTCGTCGAACGACGGTGACTCGACCGATTCGGAGGAGTAACCTCTCCCACGTATATCCGATTTTTCACAGACTATGAGTTGTACTCGTAAATTCGGTCACAAACGGACGGTAGTGACGATTTCATCTCACGAACGGTAGAACTGAAATGTCGAGAGAGAACCGACGATGAGTGAGAACACGGCGGAGCGGAGTCACGCACAGGGTCCGCGCGATAACATCCTCCTCCTCATCGACCACAGCCCCAACCGCCGGTTACTGAGTGAGTGGCTCTCTTCTAAGTACGAAGTCGTCTTTCCGAGTGACGGTCTCGACATTTCGTTCGACCTCTGTATCGTAGACGAAGTGTCGTTCAGCCGGTATCTTGACGACCTCGACGTTCGCAAGGACGCCGCCTCGCCGACGTTTCTCCCCTACCTGCTCGTCACTTCGACTGGCTCTCCCGCGCGAACACCGGAGGTGTGGCAGGGTGTGGACGAGGTCATCACGACACCCATCGAGAAAGCGGTCTTGCAGGCACGCATCGACGGCTTGCTCGAACGTCGTCGACTCTCCGTCGAACTCGAACGCGAGAAGGAAGCGAGCGAAGAGCGATTTCGGACGCTGTTCCAGACCGCCCCCGACCCCGTCTTCGTTCTCGACGCCGACGGTCAGATTCAGGCAGTCAACGACGTGTTCTGTCGAGTGACCGGCCTCAAACGTGCCGCAGTCCGTGGTAAGCGACTCGCCGACATCGAGGCGTTCCCGAACGACTCGCTCGAAAAACTCACCACGGACGTGCGTGAACGGGAGTCGGACGGTGACGCCCCGCTGTACTCGATCACATACACGACGACCGACGGCGAGACGCGCTACGCGGAAATAAACACCGCCTGGACGCAGTTCGGTAGCGAGCGCCCCGAGGTCATCGGTGTCTTCCGCGACGTGACCGAGCACAAACGCCGGAAACAGGAACTCAAAGACCAGAACGAACGTCTGGACGAGTTCGCGAGTATGCTCGCACACGAACTTCGCAATCCACTGGGAATCGCGCAGGGCTATCTACGGGTCGCGGAGTTAGAGGGTGCTGACGACGCGTTCGACGAGGTTCGTGGCGCACTCGACCGAATGGAGCAGATGATAGACGAGATGCTGGACCTGGCACGACGACCCGGCGTCATCGAGGATACGCAGCTAACGGCGTTTCACGACATCGTCGAGGACGCGTGGTCGTGCGTTGCTCCTCCCGATGCGACGCTGGTGTTGGAGAACGTCGACAGCGAGATATCGGCGGACATCGACCGACTGAGTCAGGTGTTCGAAAATCTGTTCCGAAACGCCGTCGAACACGCGGGCGACGACGTGTCCGTTCACGTCGAACGGTTTCCGGACGGGGTGTACATCGAGGACGACGGTCCGGGCATCCCGAGCGACGAACACGATTCCGTGTTCGAGAGCGGGTTCACGACGAACGATGGCACCGGCCTCGGTCTCTCTATCGTAGAACAGATAATCGAAGCCCACGGCTGGGAGATCACCGTCACCGAGGCGAACGGCGGCGGCGCTCGGTTCGAAATCACGGGGGTGGAGTTCACCGAACGGGCGGAGTGACCGCCCGTCCGAAGGGGTGGAAACAAAATTGGGGGTACGCGCAGAGGGATGGCAGTCGCGCGAACTCTATGCGGGCCGTCAACCCCGCGTCTGTTTTCAGGCGACGGAGGGGAAAAACGGTTAGTCTTACCCGAACTGAAAGTGAACGAAGCCGACTGCCGACGGCGATCGACGCTCGACGACGTCCTCGCGACCGGCGTACTCTCGGTGCGGAGACCGATACGAAATTCGAGGTGGCTACTCGCCGTGGCTGGTCACGACCTCTCGCGCGTCACTCGCTGCTCGAACGCCGGGTCCGCTGCGGCACCACGTTTCAGCGCGGCCCACGAGGTACACTCGGGGCAGGCGAAGACGGCGCCGTCGTCGTTTCCGAACGTGCGTGCGAAGTCCGGGTCGACGTGCTCGTTCTGGCAGGTCGGATTCCCACAGGTGACGTACCGTGACCCGTCGCTCGGGTTCCACACGCGAAGCTGGAGCCCCAACTTCTCCGTTTTAGCCATCGAGGACCACCTTCTCGCGCGTGAGCCGGTCGCCGGTCTTCCTATCTCGAAGCTTCCAGAACTCCGCGTCCGTGTCGGGTAGTCGACTGCACTGATGGCACCAGAAATGGCTGTTCGTCGGCTCCCAACTGGTGTGGCCGTTCGGACAGGTGTAGCGCCACTTCGCCATCGGCGTGTCGATATCGTGGGTGCTCATACGGTAGTCTACGGGCACTTCGTTCAAAACATCGAGTCTTATCCGGGGTGAAAGTAAAGGTACCTGTGGGTCCGACGCACCCCTCACTCCGGCTATTCGGACCCCCACCGGTTTCGGCGACCGAAACGGTGCCGGTCCGCCGAGTGGTCTCGCGGGTTCTGACGGTTTTGCTGATTTTGATGGTTCGGTCGGTTTGGAGAGTTTGGACGAACCTCCCATCTACAGGAAGTCTCGTCCCATCTTGCTGTCGTCTCACCGAAAACGACCGGCTGCGGGGTTACAGCAGGTCGAGGACGTGTTCGACTACGTGGTCTTTCGGCACCTGTTCTTCCTCGCCCGAGTCCATGTTCTGGACTGTCACGACGCCCTCGTTTAAGTCTCGCTCGCCGACGACGACGGTGTACTCGGCGTTGATTCGGTCGGCGTACCCGAACTGTTCGCCGACGCTTCGGTCCGTGAGGTCGGTTTCGACCGTGAGCCCTTCGCGGCGGAGGTCCATTGCGTATCCCATCCCCGTTTCGTGCACGGAGTCGGAGACGGTCAGGACGTAGACGTCGGTCGAGACCGCCTCGGCGGGCCACTCGCCCAACTCTTTCATCAACTGCATCGTCGGCGAGTAGCCGAACGCGAAGCCGATGGCGGGAACCTCACGACCGCCGAACAGGCCGATGAGTTCGTCGTAGCGACCGCCACCGAACAGGGCGCGAAGGTCGCTTTCGGTGGCGAACGCCTCGAAGACGAGGCCGGTGTAGTAGTCCATCCCCCGGACGATAGAGAGGTCGAAGGTACACATCGATTCGACGCCGTAGGCCGAGAGGGCGTCGTAGAGGTCGTGCATCCGGTTTATCGCGTCGTCGGCACCGTCATCCTCGGGCGCATTGTCCGAGAGTTCGACCAGTGCGCTCTCGACGTCACCGCTGATGGCGGTGAGTTCGTCTATCTCCTCGGCGGTCTCCCGGTCGACTCCCTCGGCTTCGAGTTGCCCGAGAAACTCCGCCCGACTCAGTTTCTCTTTCTTGTCGATGACGCGCATCACGTCCTTGCTCTCCCCGACGCCCGTGGCGTGGAGGAGGGCATCGAGCAGTTGGCGGTCGTTCAGTCGGAACTCCACCGCGTCGGCGACCCCGAGCTTTTCGAAGATGGTCCCGGCACAGGCGATAATCTCCGCGTCCGCCTCGACCGATTCGACGCCGAAGATGTCGATGTCGGTCTGGAAGAACTCGCGGTCACGGCCCTTCTGCACCGCCTCGTAGCGCCAGCGTTTCGACGTGTCGAACCACTTGATGGGCGTCCCGAGGTCTTTGCGCTGTTGTACCAACCGCGCTCGGGTCGGCGTCTGTTCGGGGATGAGCGTCACCTCGCGTCCACCCTTGTCCTCGAAACTGTACGTCTCGTCGACGATTTCCTCGCCCGATTTTACCCGGAAGAGGTCGGTCGGTTCGACGCTCGGCGCGTCGATTTCGCGGAAGCCGAACTCGCGGGCTGTCTTCTCGACGGTGTCCACGACCTCTCGCCACGCCGCCCACTCCGCCGGGTAGCGGTCGTAAAAGCCCTTGAGGCTCTCGAACTCGTCCATGATTCGCGTATCGAAGGCGAGCGATTTACCTCTGGCTATCTCCGCCCGAAAAACGCTTCCCGAGGGCGTGACGACACTCCTGTATGCGAATCACGGACTACGACCTGTTCGCTGTCCCGCCACGCTGGCTCTTTCTCCGCGTCGAGACCAGCGACGGCCTCGTCGGCTGGGGCGAACCCATCGTTGAGGGACGAGCGAAGACCGTGCGGAGTGCCGTCCGCGAACTGATGGACGACTACCTGCTCGGCGAAGACCCGATGCCGGTCGAAGATCACTGGCAGACGCTCTATCGGGGCGGCTTCTACCGGGGTGGGCCTGTCCTGATGAGTGCCATCGCGGGCATCGACCAGGCCCTCTGGGACATCCGGGGGAAGGCGTTCGGCGCGCCGGTGTACGACCTGCTCGGCGGCCCCGTGCGCGACCGAGTGCGGGTCTATCAGTGGGTCGGCGGCGACCGTCCGGACAGGGTCGCCGACGCCGCCAGCGAGAAGGTCGATGCGGGGTTCACCGCGCTGAAGATGAACGCCACCGCCGAACTCCGGCGAATCGACACTCCCGCCGCGGTTGAGGCCGCGGGCGAGCGACTGGCCGCCGTCCGCGAGGCGGTCGGCCCGGACGTGGACGTAGGCGTCGATTTCCACGGGCGGGTGTCGAAGTCGATGGCGAAACGACTCGCCCGAGAACTCGAACCCCGCGACCCCTTTTTCATCGAGGAACCCGTCCTCCCGGAGCAAAACGAGTTCCTGCCCGACCTCGCGGCGCACACGTCGATACCCATCGCCACTGGCGAGCGGATGTACTCGCGCTGGGATTTCAAGGAGGTGTTCGAATCGGGCGCGGTAGACGTGGTCCAGCCCGACCTCTCGCACGCCGGCGGTATCACGGAGACTCACAAGATCGCGTCGATGGCCGAAGCGTACGACGTGGCGCTCGCACCCCACTGCCCGCTCGGCCCGGTGGCGCTGGCGTCGTGTCTCCAGGTGGACGCCTGCGCGCCCAACGCCCTGATTCAGGAACAGAGCCTCGACATCCACTACAACGAGGGCGGCGACGTGCTCGACTATCTGGCCGACCCGAGCGTCTTCGACTACGAGGAGGGGTACGTCTCGCTCCCGGACGGGCCGGGGTTGGGCGTCGAACCCGACGAGGAAGTCTTACGTGCGCGCGAGGGACACGACGACTGGCACAACCCCGTCTGGCGACACGACGACGGAAGCGTCGCGGAGTGGTAACCGTGCGGCGATTCGAAAACAGCGTGGCACTCGTCACGGGCTCGACGCGCGGTATCGGCGCGGAAATCGCACGCCGACTCGCCCGCGAGGGGGCATCGGTGGTCGTCACGGGGCGTTCGACTGACGCCGGGCAGGAGGTCGCCGAAAGCGTTCACGAAGACGGAGGCGAGGCGGTGTTCGTCCGCGCGGACATGCGCGACCCGGACGACATCACCGCGCTCGTGACGGCGACCGTAGAGGAGTACGGTGGACTCGACGTGCTCGTAAACAACGCCGGGGTCGAGACGAACACGGCCGCAGACGAGGCGACGATAGACGACTGGGAGTTCGTCCTCGAAACCGACTTCCGGGCGTACTGGCTCTGTGCGAAGTACGCCGTCGCCGAGATGGACGAGGGGGCCGTCGTCAACGTCTCCTCGAACCACGCCTTCCTGACGATGCCCGAGATGTTTCTCTACAATGCGGTGAAGGCGGGAATCAACGGGATGACGCGTGGGATGGCACTCGATTTCGGCCCCGACGTTCGGGTCAACACGGTCAATCCCGGGTGGGTCGCCATCGAGCGCACGACCGAGGACATAGACGAGGAGTACTGCGAACACCTCGAATCCATCCATCCGGTCGGTCGCCTCGGAACGCCCGAGGACATAGCAGGTGCCGTCACCTTCCTCGCCAGCGACGACGCGGGGTACGTCACCGGTGCCCACCTCACCGTCGACGGTGGGCGGAGCGTGGTGATGCAAGACGACATGCTCCCCTCGTATCGTCGCGACTGACTCGGGACGTGACCGTCCCGGTCGATGGTTGCCCCTGAATACGGCACAGGCGACGTATAACAAAACGACTCTGGAGCGCCATCACAGTCGATGGCGCTCAGGGGTAGGGTTTCCGGAGGGACAGTATCGCTGTTGCTCGTGCTTTCGCTCGTCGGTGGCGTCCTCGCGCCGCCAGCGACGGCACAGTCCGCGGACGCACCGCCGGGCGTCTCTATCTCCGTCGAGCGGTCTGCCGACGACCGGACGACCGTTCGCTACCGTCTCTCGTTCGAAACGCCACAAGAAACTCGCTCGTTCTGGCTCATCAACTACACCGGAAACGTGGTGTCGTCGGAGGGGTTCGTCACGGACCAGACGAAAAGCGGTGATCACGCGCTTCGATGGGACGGCGAGACGGAATCGCCGTCGGTGACCGTCGTCGCCGACGGCGATGCGGGGAACGGCCGGGAGTACGCCGCCACCGACGAGTGGGCGCTCGTGCCGACGCCGAAACTCTCGGTTGCGTGGTCGCCACGGGGAAGCGACGAGTGGCGCTACCGCCATCCCTTGCAGGACGACTACCCTGAATCGAGCGTCGAGTTCGCCGACACGGGCGTCCTCGGGTCGGCGTTTACCTACGTCGGGCCGTACGAAGAGCACACCCACCGTGCCGACGGCCAGCGATTCCGGATGGTCGTCGGTGCCGGTGCCACGCCGGCCAGTTCGCCGGAGAAGGTGTTCAAGTCGCTCGGGACGGCGAGCCAGCAGTTGCCCGGCCAGTCGCCGGACGAAGTGCTGTTTTTCGTCCTCCCCGACCCCATCTGGCGCGGTGGCTACGCCTCGCCGACACACGACGAGTTCTGGGTACACGAGGACGCGAGTCTCGCGGACCCGCAGAACCTCTGGATTCACGAGTACGTCCACACGCGCCAGTCGTTCGAACTCGCAGACCGAATGACGTGGTTCCGCGAGGCCAGCGCTGCCTACTTCGCCGCCGACCTGACGATTCGGCAGGGCCGAACCTCACAGTCCGCGGTCGCCGAGACGCTCTCGGCGAAACGGTACGACGACGCGGTGCTCTCGAAGGCGAACACTTGGACGAATCCCGAAGTCCCCTACTATCGGGGGGCGCTCGTCCTCTGGGCGCTGGACGCGAAGATACAGCAGGCGACCGACGGGAAGCGAAGCCTGTTGGACGTGTTCGACCGGATGAACCGCCACGACGGGCCGGTGACGTACGCCGACTTCGAGAGCATCGTCCCTGACGTGGCCGGGCAGTCGATGGATTCGTGGCTCTCCCGGCACGTCACGACGACAGCGAAGCCCGACGTCCAGGGGTTAGAAGGCGGTATCGGCGAGGGGTCGAGCGACAGCGGGGGGGCCGACAGTTCGTCCGAGAAGAAGGTGTCCGGAAAGGGCGGACAGGGACAGTCCGGCGGTTCGGATTCTACGCCGCCACTCGCGATGACCGGTGACCTTCCCTCGACGCTCGTACTGTGGGGTGGGCTTAGCCTCATCGGACTGGTGTTCGGACTGACCGTCGCGCAGTACGTCTCCGGACTGGTAGCTCGGTTCCGGGGTGAGAGATGAGGAACGCGTCGTCAGTGAAACGGCGGCTTCGACATCGCCGCGAGTCCGGCCAACACCGCGGCGATGATTTTCAGCCACACTTTGATGGCGTCTCCCCAGAGCTTCAGCAGTTCGCCGAACAGCCGCCAGCGTTCTAGCGTTTCTGGGTGCGATACATCTCTCTCGTTCGTTGGCGGGGTCTCGTCCGCCGTTTCGGTACGGCTCTTCATAGTGGGCGGCGACAAGAAGGATTGTGGTGGAGGGTCAAGTCTCCTTATCGCACCTTATTTCTCCATTCGTATATAAAAATTATTCTATAACCGGGGTGAAAATGGTCGCGAGAACGGTAACCGCTCGAAAGCTACCATCGAACCGTCGGGTTCTTTTCACTCCGGCAGGACGCTCTCGTACCCCGCCGCGAGCGGATATCGCCAGCCCACTCCGAAGGCTTTCGGCGACACCTTCAGCACGGGTGCGGCCTGGAACCGCTTGTACTCCGACTGGTGGAGCATCGACAGCACCCGGCGAACCGTCTCGCGGTCGTGGCCCGACGCGACCAGTTCCTCGGCGGTCAGTCCCTCGTCCACGTACCCTGCTAGAATCGAATCGAGGACCTCGTACGGCGGGAGGTCGTCCTCGTCGGTCTGGCCGGCGCGAAGTTCGGCGGACGGCGGTCTCTCGATGACGCGCCTGGGGATGACTTCCTCGTTCTTGTTCAGGTGCGTGGCAAGGTTGTAGACGGTAGTTTTCGGACAGTCAGCGAGCGGTGCGAGCGCGCCAGCCATGTCACCGTAGAGGGTGGTGTAGCCCACTGCGAGTTCGCTCCGGTTGCTCGTGGCGAGGAGGAGACGTCCTTGCTCGTTGGCGACGCTCATCAGCGTCGTCGCGCGAATCCGGGCTTGGACGTTCTCCTCGGTGACGCCCGCCGTCGCGTCGAGGATAGGCGCGAGTTCCGCCTCGAACGACTCGAAGGTGTTCTCGATGGGGATGTCGAGGAAGTCGATGTCGAGGCGGTCGGCGAGTTCGCGGGCGTCCTCCTCGCTCGCGTCGCTGGTGTACCGGGTGGCCATGGCGACCCCGAGGACGTTCTCCGGGCCGACCGCGTCGGCGGCCAGCGCCGCCGTCACCGACGAGTCGATACCGCCCGAGAGGCCGACGACCACCCGATTGAAGTCGGATTTATCGACGTAATCCCGGATGCCGAGCACGAGTGCCTCGCGGATCTCCGCAGGCCCTTCCGGGGATTCGTCGGCGATGGCACCCGCGGAGTCGTCGGCAAGCGCTTCTCCGGGCGAATCGGTGTCGAGGGGAATCTCGCAGACGGCGAAATCCTCAGCGAACGCGGTGAGTCGACAGGCTAGCGTCCCGTCGGGTGCGACGACGAACGACCGGCCGTCGAAGACGAGTTCGTCGTTTGCGCCGACCTGATTCACGAAGACGAGCCACCGCCCGTGGTCCGTGGCGTGGCTGCCGAACAGTCGCTCCCGGAACGCGCCCTTCCCGCCGTAGAAGGGGCTCGCGGAACTG
The DNA here is from genome assembly GCF_054177595.1 of Haladaptatus ordinarius. Lineage (NCBI taxonomy): Archaea > Methanobacteriati > Methanobacteriota > Halobacteria > Halobacteriales > Haladaptataceae > Haladaptatus > Haladaptatus ordinarius. Next base: position 22,450 of record NZ_JBPEHH010000021.1, read on the forward strand.
TTCACGAGGAGGTCTGCACCTGCCTCCACGAGGTCTTCGATGGGGTCGTCGGCGTACTCCGGGCGCTCCCACACGTCGGGTTCGTTCCACGCGTCCTCGCAGACGTTCACCCCGAGGTCGACCGTGGCGGTGGTGCTATCGGCGGTGGCGAAGTCCGACAGGGCGTGAACCGGCTGCTGGTCCGCAGCCTCGAAGTAGCGGCCTTCGTCGAACACGTCGTAGGTGGGCAAGAGGCGCTTTACGGTCTGACCGACGATTTCGCCGTCTCGGCAGACAGCGACCGCGTTCTGGACGCTCTTTCCGTACTCGGTCGGATTCCGCGCGACGAAGCCGACGAGCGCCGTGATGTCCTCGGTCTGCGCTGTGATTCGGTCGAGCGCTGCGAGCTGGGCGTCGACGAACGCCTCGCGTTTCACGAGGTCTCGCGGTGGATAGCCCACCAGCGCGAGTTCCGAGAAGACGACCAGGTCGGCGTCTTCTCTGCGCGCGCGCCGAATCGCCGCTTCGATTTTCTCCGCGTTGCCCGTGACGTCTCCGACGGTGTAGTTTTGCTGTGCCAGTGCGACCCGGAGCGTGGTCATGACGATGAGAACCCCCTCTGCGAGCACGTAGGAATTCGAGTGAGAAAACCGTGTGGTCGCGCGGCAGTCTGATACTCGTGGTTTCGGGTCGGCTCCCACCCACGTTCGACCGTTGGTGGGTCTCTTCGGCGTCATCGAAGCCTCGTGCCCACGGGAGTCGTGGCCGGAACGCGGCAAAGCTACGCCATTCACGTCGGTGGGGCTAAACTCTGGAGCAGCGCGGCAAAACGTAAGGCGTTGGCTCTCCTCGTTGTGAGGCACGATGACGAAAAATTTCGACCCACCATGGCTTCACCTCACACCCAACGAGGAGATTCTCTGGGCAGGTCATCGGAGCGTCTACCGCATTCTCCCGGTCGTGACGGTCGGAATTTTCCTCGTCTTGCTCGGAGTGGGCCTGACAGGAAGCGGCGTCCTCGGTGGGGTCGGATGGCTCGGTCTCGTTTTCGTCCCGGTCGGCATCGCGCTCGCGGTACCGCCGTTTCTTCGCTGGCGGAGTGAGTGGTACGTTCTCACGACCGAAGAGGTGTATCACAAAGACGGCGTCTTCGGACAGGACGTGACACAGATTCGACTCGACAGGATTCAAAACACGAGCTGTTCGCAGTCGATGACGGAACGCGTGTTTGATTACGGGGATATAACCGTCCACACCGCCGGCTCCGGAACTGTCAATCTAGTACTCGAAAACATCGCCCATCCACAGCAGGTCAACGATCTACTATCTGAACAGTTAGATCGCGTCTCTCCCCGGCGATAGTGTTAAAATACCTATAACGGTGTTTAAACCTCCGAAAAGCGATAATTTTCGGTTTGAAACGGTCTGAAACGGACCACGACGAGTTTCTGTCTTTATTACCTCCTGCAGAGTTGGGTGAACTGAGGCAGCCGAAATATGAGACAAACTGACACTGTCCTCCTCCGAACGACCTCTAAGAAATTTGAACGACCTTTGCGAGAGCTCTTCCTCGATGCGTATCGAGGCGGTGTTACGTTCGACCGGACGTGGACGTTTCACCGGGCGGACAACACTTCAGACGTGATGGTCGAGGTCACGTACCTCGGCGCCACTCCCGATACGCCGCGTTCCGGTGAGACGCACGCATCCGTGATGGACGTGGCGTCGTTCGAGACGGAGCTATCGACGCTCCTCTCGCAGGGGTCACGCCCACTCCCCGACCGTGCGTGGACGTTCCAGTGCTCGGACTGCGTGGACATGATGGTCGAAATCACGCGACTCGCAAAACAGCCGTCGGTCGGTACCACCCTCTGACGGTCCGTCACGCCGCTCGCTTCACGTCAGTTCGATCGCCTGTAGCTCACCGAGTGGCTGACGCTCTTCTTCGACGGGTTTGAGTCGGTCTACCTGTGGGTCGAGCCATCCCCGCGCCCACTGTGTCTCGACACGGAGGTAGTCGCCTGCAAACGTCTGCAATAGCAGCGTAAAGCGGCTATCAGTTCGGTCGATGTCGTGTACTCGACAGTCGATAGCCACGTCACCGACTGTGACGCGAAGGGTGTCCTCGATATCGAGGTTGATAAAGGTATCGACCAGGCCGGAGACCTCGTGGCAACGTTCGGTCGCGCTCATGATGATTCGACCTTCTTCCCCCTCCGTCAAAAAAGGGGGATACAGTTCCACACTGTTCTCTTTCCTAATCGACAACTAATATCACGCTTCATGCTTTCGATTTCACCGAATTCATATATGTTTTCATCATACACATTTGACCCCATATAAAGAGTGGGGGCACGAATGATAACTTATTTGACTATATACTTCAAATGATACGTTAGAGATGGTCCGAGACTGCTGCGGTTCGAGTGAGGTGGAAGCATGAGACGGGTCGCCAGTCACGTCGTCCGCGCAGCAGACGGACATCACGAGGAAATTCTGGTTCGTGTCGGCGATTTTCCCGTTCAACAGAACGTCTACGGTGCCATCGAGTGGTCCGACGGTACGGAGTCGGTGTTCTGCCGTCGCGTCGGCGACGAATGGCAGGCGCTCGCCGTCGAGGACGGGATGACGCGCACGCTCCTCGCCGGCCTCGGCTCTCGGAATCACACTCTGTGGCTCGCGCGGGAGTACATGGAGTTCGGCCGGACGTACGAAACGAAAGACGTGTGGACGGAACTGCCACTCCGCGAGCAGTCGAACCCGTTTCGGGACCTCCATTCGAACCGGCACGAAATCCCTCGACCGTAATCCGGCGGTTAGCCCGTGAATAATTATACACCTTCTAGCGCTACGTCTCTCTATGCAGGCAATCGTTCTCGCTGCGGGGGAAGGGACACGTATGCGACCGCTCTCTACGTCGTGTCCCAAACCGATGTTGCCAGTCGCGAAGGAACCGCTGGTCGCGCACACGGCGCGCGCCGCTGTCGAGGCCGGTGCGGACGAGCTCGTGCTGGTCGTCGGCTACGAAGCCGACACCGTCCGGGAGTATTTCGGCGCCGAGTACGCCGGAATCCCGGTCGAGTACGCAGTACAGGAAAAACAGCGCGGCACGGCGGACGCGGTTCGTGCGGCACGCGACCACATCGACGGCCAGTTCGCGGTGTTGAACGGCGACAACCTCTACGACACGCCCGCCGTGAACCGACTCTTCGAGAACGGCCCGAGCGTCGGCACGTACCGGGTAGACGACCCCTCGAACTACGGCGTCATCTCGACCGACGGTGACCGAGTGACGGGCATCGTCGAGAAACCGGACGACCCGCCCACCGACCTCGCCAACACCGGAGCGTACGTCTTCCCGGAGGCGGCGAACGACTGGCTCGACGTGGGCGAAAGCGAGCGCGGCGAGTACGAAATTACGGACGTTCTAGAGCGCGTCATCGAGGAGTACGACGTGATGGCAGTCGAAGTCGACCGATGGCTCGACGTCGGACGCCCGTGGGAACTGCTCGAAGCCAACGAGTGGAAACTCGGCGACCTAGAGCGTGACGTGCAGGGAGACGTGAGCGACCAGGCGACCCTCGATGGTGCCGTCGTGGTCGAGGAAGGCGCGACGGTAAAATCGGGCGTCGTCGTCGAAGGCCCCGCGCTCGTTCGGTCGGGTGCGAGCGTCGGACCGAACGCCTACATCCGTGGAGCGACGCTCGTGGACGAAGGCGCGAAAGTCGGTCACAGCGTCGAGGTGAAAAATAGCGTCCTCTCGCCCGGCGCGACGGTGGGCCACCTCTCGTACGTCGGCGACAGCATCCTCGGGCGCGACGTGAACTTCGGCGCGGGAACAAACGTGGCGAACCTCCGCCACGACGGTGAATCCGTCGAACACACCGTGAAAGGAGAGCGCGTCTCGACCGGCCGGCGAAAGTTCGGTGTCGTGGTCGGCGACGACGCGAAGACGGGCATCAACACGAGCCTCTACCCCGGTGTGACGCTCTCGGAAGAGGCGACGACGCTTCCCGCCGAAGAGGTCTCTCGGGACAAGTAACGACGCTCCGTCGATTTCTGTGGTGGGTGGGGAGAAAGGTGACCGCTGCCACTACCGCATCTCCTTACGAGCGCGGCGGGCCTCCTCGGGGTGATTGACGCGACCACGTTTTACCTCGGTGGCGGTCATACACTCGAAACAGCCGTAGACTTCGTTTCTGTTGTTTCCGAAAACGCGAGCGAACTGCGGCGTCACGAACGAATCACAGTTTCGACACTGGGTGTCGGCCATCGCGCTGTCGTCACCGTTCCGGGAAGCGCTCATTTGCATCGACATGACAGTAGTTCCTTCACAGGGATACACTATTATTATCCATCACTTAATCTCATGAAACTCTCGAAATAGTGTTGTAGAACTGTTTATTTCACACCGTTCCACCTCCAAGTTGTGGGGTTATCAACTATCGAGCTAACTATACGAATCTCCTTCGTGTGGCGACCGAGCACCACTGGGTTTCGAGCCGTCGAGGTTAGACGATGTTTCCTCGGCCGACCCGGAGTCGGTTGATGTCGCCGCGGTCTTCCATCCGAGAGAGCAGTCGGCTTACCTTCGACTTCGACCAGCCCGTCTCGTCGACGATGTCTGTCTGTTTCATCCGTCCCCGGTTGTCGTGGAGTAGGTGTAGAACGCGCCCCTCGTCGGTGAGGATTTCTCCGTCGTCGGCCGGTGGTTCGGGTGGTTGCGGCTCGTCCGGCTCACTCGTTTCGGCTGGCTCTGCGGTGGGGTTGGGGTCGTCGTCGGTTCTGGCCCGCAAGATGAGGACTGCCCCACCAACGAGACCGACCCCGACGAGGGCAAGCAGCAGCAGTTGCATCCACGAGATACCGTCCGATGGGGTGGTTTCCTGTCCCACCGTCGTTGTTGTGGACGAACTCGTCTCGGGGTCGTTTGGGTTCCTCGGGTCGCTGTTCCACTTGTGCACCTCCTCGTAATCGGAGATACCATCGCCGTCACTGTCGGCTTCGAGCGGGTCGGTTCCGAGCGTGTTCTCGTACCCGTCGAGCAGTCCGTCGTCGTCACTGTCGTTGTTGGTTGGGTCGGTGTTGAGTTCGTTTACTTCCTTCCCGTCGTCGAGTCCGTCCTGGTCGATGTCCGAGACGAGAAACGCGGTTTTCGACCAGTTCTCGTTTTTGGCTTTCTTCACCTCGAATTCGTAGGCCATCGGTGTCCTCGTCACCCTCTTTCGAGATGACGTGCTGACGGATGGTTCGGCTGTCGAGCGTCGGAACGTCCCGACCGAACGTCGGTCGAAGCTGGAAATACAGCGTTCGCTCGCCCGTCTCCGTCGCGTTGGCTCCCGTAAGCGTCACGGTCGCGGTCGAACCGTTCCCGACGCGTTTGCTGCGGCAGTCGAGTTCTCGTGGCTCGCTGTCACTCCGATTTTCGTGAAGACAAACCGAGTATTGGTCTTCGTTGGTATTAATCTGGAACGTCGCACGCGCCGTGTACTGCTCCGACTGCCAGATGTACGTGGTTTCGTTTACCGTCGTGATGATGGCGTCGCCCGTCTGTTCGATGGTGACGATTCGTCCGCCACTGCTTTCGCTCTGTCTCCCCACGATAACCGGCGCCAGGACAGTCCCGGTGACGAGGAGAACGACGACGGCCTAGACCGGCTACCGATCACGACTTCCGGAACTGTTGCCCATTTTTTTGAATACGATAGCGGAAGTTTAGTTCCTTCGCCATATAGTTCTGTGTCAGACGGAAATAACGTAACGCTATATTATATTATTAAAATATTTAATATAATTGAAATAATTGTGCGTCCTACTGACCGTGGAACTGGGCGGCGGAGATGGTCGCGTAGAGTGCGACGACAAACGCACCGAGAACGTAGCTCGGCGCAGTCGAAAGAACCGGGAAGTTCATCCACGCGCCTGCGAACGTTCCGGCGCTCGCGGCGGTCGCCCAGCGGTAGTAGTTGAACCATCGTTCGTCGTCCGTCTCGACTTCGACGTCCGCATCGTCGGTATCGTCGCTACTGGGGGTCTCAAGGTAGGGGTCGAACTGTTCGGCCAGCGGGCCACGCTCGACGACACCGCGACTCTGGTTGTACTCGATGATACCCTCTTTGTCGAGTTTCGGGAGATGAGACTGGTAGAGTGCGATGTACACGCGCTGGCGTTCGTCGGAGGCGAGTGCTTGCAGGGTCGTATCGTTCTCCCACGCAGCCACCTGCTCGGCGAGGTCACGCATCTCGACCGGGCCGTCGTTCTCTTTCAGATAGCGTAGTGCGTCCCGACGGCGTTGGGTCTGCAGGATGTGGAAGATTTTGTCCTTCGTGAGGTCGTCCAGCGATTCGTCAGTCGGCAACGACGGGTCGTCAGAGAGATGCTGCGTCGTAGCGCTCATGCTTCTTCATCGTTCCCCAGACAGAGATAACACATAAATCAAAGCGTCTCTCTCGATCGTTTTCGCGTCGTTGCATTCCGTTTACGTCTGTCGATTATACTATTTGAACAGAGTAAACAGATAGATAGATACTATAATATTCGTTACTTATTTTTGCATCGTTAACACATGTTAGGGACTGTCTAACCACCCGACGAGAGCCGTATTGTCAACGCTGTGAATAGTACGACGACCACCACCGTCGATTGCATCGGTGAGACCTGTTCCAGGGGACCGAGGTTGAGGACGGTGCTGCCGAACAGGAGCGTCGAGAGCACCGACAGGCCGAGGTAGTAGTGAGCGTATCGTGTCGTCTGGTCATTTTCGGTCATCGAACGGCTACTCTGAGGCCCGTGTACACGTTCATCAACAGTCCTGGTAGTTGACGTAGTTGCGGCCGGCGAGCGCGACGGAGGTGCTGGAAGCCGGTTCGAAACTGTCCTTCGTCTAGATAGTGTCGAGCAAGGATGTAGTGATGTGCACCCGTCACGTCGATTCCCTGCCGTTCGAGCCGTTCGACTTCCTCGGCGAACGTCCGGCGATAGTGTTCGTCCGCCTCGGCGACGGCGTCCGCGGGTGGCGACCCCGTCTCGTAGCGCAGGAGGAGCGGTTCGTCCATGCAGGCGAGTTTCCCGTGTTTGAGGACGCGGATGAGGAACTCTGGGTCCTGGAATCGGTCGAACGACTCGTCGAACCCACCGATCGCTCGCACCACGTCGCTTCGGACGAGCAGGGTAGAGCCCGCGCTCGTGTGGAGGTCGTCGCTCAGGATGGGGCCGATGAGTTCCTTTCCGCCCTCCGCACCCTCCGTCTCGTTTCGGCGCGAGATGAGTTGTGTCACCCACTTCACGAGCGGGTTCTGCCCGCCCGGATGGACGGTCTCCGCCTTACAGTAAGCGGACACCCAGTCGTCGGACCGCAGTTTGAGGGTGAGAACCTGTTTTTCGAGCTTCGTCGGGAGCCACACGTCGTCGGAGTCGAGAAACGCCATGTACTCCCCCTCTGCGTGCTCGATTCCGGTGTTTCGTGCAGTGCTCGCACCCTGGTTTTCCTCGTGCTGGAAGAACCGAATCCGGTCGTCGTCGTACGACGCGACGACCTCGGCGGTGTCGTCGTCCGACGCGTCGTCCACGATGATGAGTTCGAGACTCTCTAGGGTCTGAGAGAGGACGCTCTCGATGGTTCTCGGCAGGGCGTCCGCGCGGTTGTACGTCGGCACGATGACGCTCACAGTCGGGGCCATTTTTGCTCACATCTCCGTTTTCTCGGGGCTTTATTATCGACTTCCTAATCGTGAAGCGCCACCGCGAGCAACACGACCGCCACGAGCAACAGCGCGAGCGACCCCAACGAGAGCCCATCCAGACCGACTCCACCCGAGAACTTCGGGACTTCCACCGCGACGACCGCCACGAGCCCCGTCCCGACGACGTGGACGAGTTCGTTTTCTCGCGCGTCCGCACCCCGACCGAGATGCTCCCCGAGGTTGATGGCGTGTTCGCCGGCGTCCCACGCGACGACCGTCGCGGCCCCCGCCAGTAGGAGTGCACCGAGCGGCGCGGCGTTGAAGATGCCCGACGCGAGGACGGCGAGGAAGACGAGCGCGGTACCCGCCTTCACGAGCGAGCGCGACCCCGTCCCGCGGACGGGGACGAGCGCGAGCACGAGGACGCCGAGCAGTCCCGGGACGTACCGGATGAGTCCACTCAATCCAGCGACGTTGGAGACCACGACGCCGAACGCGCCGCCGACCCCGGCGACGCCGACGAGGCTGACCAGCCCCACAGTGAGTCGCCACTCACGTCGCCAGAGGCCGAATCCTCCGGCGAGTGCCGCCACGCCGACCGCTTCGAGACCGAGGGTGAGCGACGACGCACCGAGTTTCGACATCGCGACGAGCGCGACAGCGACGGCGAGCGCGCTTGCCAGGCGCGTCGGCCGTTCGCTCGGGGTGACTGTGCTCACGTGTACACCTCCCGTGGCTGGTTCATCAGCGCGGCCGCCAGCGGCGTCTGCGGTTCCCACTCCACGACCGGGAGCCCAGACCGCCGAAGCGCACTCAGTCGATTCTCGCGTTCGACGTCCGCGAGTCGCTGTCCGACGCTCTCGTCGCCGGTCACGTCCAGACTGATGACGCCCACGCGGTGGCCGTAGGCGTCCAACCTGCGGGCCGTCTCGACGATGGCGTCGTCACAGAGCGGGGAGAGCAAGACGACCTGCGCGGCGTCGGGCAGTCGCATCCGAAGGTCCGCCACCTGTTCGTCGTGGTCCGGTTCGTCGGTCGGCGGGAGTGATGCGAACGCGGCGTGCGTCGCCAGCAGTCGCTAGGCTTTCGCCCGGTGAGTTCGACCCGCACCGGGTTCGAGCCAGCACGACTCCCGGCCGAACGCGGCCAGTCCGACCAGGTTGCGGTCGCGGTGGAGCGTGCCGAACAACTGCTCTGCGGCGGAGACGCTGTAGGCGACGGCGTGCGGTTCGTCGGTCGCGGCGCGGTACGCACTTCGACGGGCATCGACCAGCAAGACGACCGTCGCCGCATTCTCCTCGCGGTACTCGACGGTCGTCAGGTCGCCCGTTCTGGCGTAGCGATTCCAGTCGATGCGGTGTATCGCGTCACCGGAGCGATACTCGTGGGTGCGGTAGAACTCGATGCCGCTCCCGCCGTCTTGGGCGACGATTCGCCCGACCTGGTCCAGGGTCTGGTCGCGCAGGGGGCCGTCGGCGGTGGTCGCGGTGCAGTCGAGTTCGGTGTCGGCGGCGACCGTCGCCGGTTCGAACGGATGTTTTCCGTGTTTGGCTTCGACTCGGTACGAGAAACTGACCGAGCGACCGGGCCAGAGCGCGACACCCTTCCGGGGTGATCCGCCGGACACCGAGAGGAGCGCGGGGACGCCGTCGACGATTCGAACGCCAGGGAGAAATCCACCGTCGTTCGTCACCGTCACGGTCACGGTCACCTCGTCGCCGGGTCGCGGCGTTCTGTTGCTCAGGCGAGGCTCGATTCGAAGGTTCGGCTCGGGCGTCCCCATCACTCGTGGATAGGCCGCGAAAACGACGCCGATGACGGCCAGAAAGAGCATCTCCGGGCGGTCGACCGCTAGCCCAGCTGCGCCAGCGGCGAGCGAGAGCGCGATGACGCCGCGCCAGCGATGCGTCTCGGTCACGCCATCTCACCCCGCTGGGCGATTTCTGCGGCAGTTCGGTGGGCACAGTGCTCGTGCCAGGTCCGCCCTCGCAGTATCGTCGCGGCGCGCGTCCCAACGCTCGCGCTCGGGGCGGCAGAACCTCCGAGATACGCCGAGACGGCCAGGTCGTCGGTCCACGACCCCGATTCGACCAGTCGACGGGCCTCGTCCCGAGAGCAGTTTTCGGTTCGCATCACCGTCTCGATGGCGGCGATGTGGAGACATTCGCGCACCGCTTGCCGCCGGGTGTGGCCTGCGAACGGCAGACGATACTGCCACGACCCGAGGGTTTCGTCGAAGTCGTGGCCCGCAGGGTGGACCGAGACGGGTTCCTCGGGGTGGGCATCTCGGCCTGCACGAGATTTCCGTCCCGCCCCGAGACGAGTACCGGAATCGCCACCAGGAGGCCGAATCCGCCGATGGCGACGACGAGCAAGTAGTCGTTACCGAGGACTGCCACGAGCGTCCGGACGGGTATCGCCCCTGCGCCACCCGCCACTGCGAGGACGAGGGCGGTCGCACCGGCGAGACCGAACAGCGTACGGCGACCGTTCACGACCCTCCCCCCAGTCGGTCGTGACGGATTCGGTCGAGTCGGTCGTCGGTGATAGGTGCGCCGCCGTAGCGTACTTCCTCGAACCCGTACTTAGCCACCCGATAATAAACACGGACGGACGCCTCTTTGTTGGTATGTCGAGCGACACGCGCGGGAAAGTCGCCGAATCGTCGGCCACTGTCGACGTGGACGCCGGTGACGTGCCACGGAACCACGACCTCGGCGTGCTGACCGAGAAGAACCTGCTCGTCGTCTCTCACAGCTACAACCACTTCGTGAAAGGGCAGGTGGACATGCTCGCCGAGTATTTCGAGGAAGTGTACGTCCTCGTCCGCTACAACCGCTTCGCGGACATCTCCGAGTATCTGCCCATCGACTACGCCAAACCGTTCAGCAAGAGCGCGAAGATAAACCACGAAGACAAACCCGACAACGTCACCGTCGTCAGCACGCCGCTTCTCTACCTCCCCATCGACTTACACCGCCGATTCCTCGGCGACCAGCACGCGTGGCGGGTGAAGAAGACTCTCGCCGACCTCCCCGTCGAGTTCGACGTGGTCCACTCTCACCTGACGTGGACCGCAGGCTACGTCGGCAGCGTACTTCAGCGCGACCTCGGGATTCCGTTCGTGCTCACGGTCCACGAGAACCACGACCTGTTCGTCGAGCAACTCGAATCGTCGAACGACAAGATAGACCGGACGTGGAAACGCGCCGACGCCATCGTCCGAGTGAACCGGCAAGACCAGGACACGCTCCGGCAGTTCAACGACAGCGTCTACTACGTCCCGAACGGGTTCAGTAGGGACCGACTTCGGCGGGTTCCGCAGGCCGAGGCGAAATCCCATCTCGGCATCGACGACGACACGAAACTCCTCTTCTCGCTTGGCCACCTAAAAGAGCGAAAAGGGTTCCAGCACCTCGTAAGCGTGATGCCCGACGTCGTCGAACGAGAGGGTGACGTCGTCTGTGCGGTCGGCGGCCACGGCGGAATGCGGTCGGAACTCGAAGCGCAGATAGAGGAACTGGGGCTCGACGACCGCGTGCGCTTGCTGGGTTACGTGTCGAACGAGGAGTTGAAATACTGGATGAGTGCCTGTAACGCCTTCGTCCTCCCGAGTTACAGCGAGAGCTTCGGTCTCGTCCAGTTGGAAGCGATGGCCTGTGGGTCGCCCGTCGTCTCTACGATAAACGGCGGCAGTGAGGAGGTCGTCACCTCTGAGGACCACGGGTTCCTCGTCGAAAGTCCGGAGAACCACGGCGCGCTCACGGATGCGGTGGTTCGCGCGCTCCGGAAGGACTGGAACCGGGACGCCATCGAGTCACACGCAGAACAGTTCACGTGGGAACGCGTCTGCGTGGACATCGCCCACCTCTACGCCCACGTTCTCGATGAAGAATTCTGATAACTGACCGGTATTTTTGGCCGACGTGACGTATCGAAGTCATTGGGAATTTTCTTACTAATATAATTTTATATACTGTCACTAGTTACCAGATAGACAGAACTTGAAGAAGGGAAATACTAAGCCACAGACTTTGACCGAAATATTCTGATGGGTACTCTTGTTGACCGTCAAATCCAATGCAATGGGGATTTTCGGCCGCGATATATGACGCGGCCCGCTCGCGTTGGTTGTCACAAATACGCTAGATTCGACAATAGGACACAAAACCGACACGCTGGAAATGGCTGACAGTCCGAACACGAACACCAGCGGAACGACATCTCGACGGAACTTCCTGAAAGGAGTGAGCGCAGCAGGCCTCTGTGCCGCAGGGACAGGGGAGATGACCGGAAAAGCTAGTGCGAGGCCACCCCTGCTCGATAACTTCGAGACGGTCATCGACATGGTAGAAGACGCTGGCGCAGACCCCACCGGCAACGAACCCATCACCCCACTCCTTCGGGAGTACGCCGACGACGACACGGTGTTGGTGTTCCCGCCGGGGCGCTACCGAATGAACGAACAGTTCCGCTTTACCGGGTTCAACAACTTCGGCATCTACGGCAAGTGGGACGTCACCATCGTCCCCGACAACTACTACGACTTCGACGACGGCGGCGACTATGCGCCGGGCAAAGACCTCCTGTTCAAGAATATCTTCGTCGACCAGACTGCAAAAGACACCGGGATTCGCGTCCTCGACGCCGCCGTCAGCGACGGACTACACGTCGAGAACGTCAACATGAGGGGCCGCCACGACAGCGGGACGTGGGGACCGCTCCGTGCCGTCATCACCGACCCCGACGGCTCCAGCGTCGCGTCGTCCAGGGCTTCCGCGCACCCGACGGCGGCGACTGGACCGAGAACACGCCGGGCGACAGACTCTGGCGCGGTCCGACGGGTATCCTCTGTAACGCCGGTAACAAAGGCACCATCACGTTCAAAGACTGCGAGCTAGGATTTTTCCCGGACAACGGTCTGTACGCCGCGAACGGCTCCGGAAAGGTCATCGTCGACGGCAGGGTCTACAAGAACAGCCAGACCGCGAGCGTGCGAATCGGCGGAAAAGACAGCGTCGTCAAGAACGCGCGAATCGTCGTGGACGAGAACTCCGGTCGGGGGAACCAACACGCGCTTCGCGCCGAGAACAGCAAACATCCGGGTGAAAAACTGCGACATCGGGGCAAGCGACGCGAACGGTGCCGCCATCAAGTCGATGAACGTCGGCCACCTCCGATTCGAAGGGACGACGGTGAAGACGGGCGGAAGCGAGGTGGCTCACGGCCTTCTTATTCAGCAGAAGACGAAGTCGGCGCGCATAGTCGGGTCGACGTTCGTCCACGAGACACCCGGTGGATTCTCCCTGTGGATGGAAAGCGGTGAGGAGCCGGTGTACGTGAAAAACTGTGAGTTCAAAGGAAACGGTGGTCACGATGGTGCCCGAGCAGCTATCCGCTGTGACCGTGACGACTGTCAACTCAGGAACGTTACGGCCACACAGATGGGGGCGTCCCGTCGCCGTGCGCTGGTGAATACCGGAACGGACGTCCTGATTTACGAGGGCGAGTACCGCTCCCCCGAATATCCCATCATCGACCACGGCGACAGCATCTGGGTCGAAAGCATCTACGCACGTTCCGACGGAGACTTCGCGGGACTCAGGCTATCGACGTCGTCTAGCAACGCGTACGTGAAAAAGAGCCACATCGTCAACGGAATCCGAGACGATAGCGGGGACCTAAGCGGGTGGGGGAACGACTTCAGCGCCTGAAATCGAGCGGAAGACGGGATGGGAGGGTTAAGAGACGTATAATAATATAGAAACGTACCTCTCCCCTAGGTACGATGGATCTATCGGAGACGGTTCTACGCGTTCGACGTGGTATCGAGGAGCCACATCTCGTCGTTCGACGGTTGAACAAGTACTACCACGAGTACAAAGGGTCGAACGAGGACGGCGTCGAGTTCTTCGAAGAGGACTGGGATAACCTCATCATCCTCGACGCGTGTCGGTACGATACATTCGAGAAGACCCACGACCTCCCCGGAGAACTCCAGTCGAAAGTGACGAAATCGAGCTCCACGCCAGATTTTCTCTACACGTACTTCGACGGTGCCGACCTCCGTGATACCGTTTACGTGACCGCCAATCCGCAGTTGTACCGAAAGAGCGACCGAGTGGACGTGAAACTCCACAAGGTCATCAACGTCTGGCAGGACGAAGGGTGGGACGAGGAGTTCCGGACGGTGCGTCCGGAGACGGTCACGGAAGTCGCAGAGCAGGCCGCCGAGGAGTATCCGAACAAGCGAATCGTCGTCCACTTCCTCCAGCCACACTACCCGTTCATCGGACCGACCGGCCAGCAGTACCTCGAACTGGGGCGTCTGGACTTCTGGAATCGAGTCATGGCCGGCGAAATCGACGTTCCCATCGACGTGCTCTACCAGGCGTACGAGGAGAACCTGGAGTTGGTGTATCCGAGCGTCGAGAGACTGATGAAGACGTTCGAAGGAAAGACGGTCGTGACGGCAGACCACGGCGAGGCGTTCGGCGAGCGGTCGGGGCCGATTCCGATGTCCGAGTACGGTCATCCAAACGGAATCTACATCCCACAGCTGACGACGGTTCCGTGGCTCGTCTATCAAAACGGCGCGCACCGAACGATTACTGCTGGAGAAGAAGGCGAGGAGATGGACGACGTATCGGCCGACGTCGAAGAGCGTCTACACGATCTCGGCTATGCCTGAGCGACTAGCAAATCCATAATAAAGTGTCTTAGTGCCCACAGTCATGATAGGTGCTGTTGCGAGTAGCAGCGCATCAACGGTGATTTCGTGCAACGAAGCATTCTAAGTGGCGTCATATCGGTTGCCGGGACGAAAGTGTTGACGCTCGTCATCGGCCTCCTCACGACGCCGATTCTGTATCGGTTGCTCGAACCGAGTGGGGTCGGTATCTACACGACCGTCCTCTCGGTGTTCTCGCTGTTCATGATACTCGTCAGCTCCGGCGTCACCGACGGAGTCCGGAAGTTCATCGCCGAAGAGCGAGAGATGGACTGTTGGGAGGAGTACGTCGTCGGGTTCTACTTCCGACTCGCGCTCCTCCTCGCCGTCGTCGGGTCGGTGATTCTCGCGCTCGCCGCCTGGTCCGGAATCATCGCGCGGACGTTCGGGCCACAGTACGAGTTGTACTTCTACCTGCTTTCGGCGATGACGATCGCGAGCCAGTTCCGAGCGTACAGTCGCCGTACGCTGATGGGCTTCGGACTCGAGCGATACTCCGAACCGCTGAAAGTCGTCCAACAGGTGGCGTTCGTCGTCGTTGCACTCCCCCTCGTGTACGTCATGAGAGAGCGGGGACTCCTCGAAATCGCCGTCGCTGGCGCCCTCGTTGGGAAGATCGCAGCAGCGACCGCGGTCGCAATCATCGGATTCGCGCTCATCTTCCGGCAGGTATCGCTCCGAAGCCTGATTCGCCCGGTGCCGGACGATTTCCCACGACGCACGATGCTGACGTTCAACTCGCTTTCTATCGTGCTCATCCTGTTGTTGATGTCCCTCTACCACGTGGACATCCTGATGTTACAAGCGCTCTCGGGTAACGAACAGGTCGGGTACTACCGGGCCGCACTCAAACTCGCCGAGTTCCTGTGGTTCGTTCCGTTGGCACTCCAGACCGTGTTCGTCCACTCCACCTCGGAACTGTGGTCGAACGATCGGACGGCAAAGATATCCGAGCTGGCAGCGCGAACGACCAGATACACGTTCCTCCTGACGGCAATCATGGCGCTCGGTCTCGCAGCGCTCGCAAACATCGCCGTTCCGGTGTACTTCGGGCCGAAGTACCCCCCGGCAATTACTCCCCTCCTCTTGCTCTTACCGGGAGCACTCGGGTTCGCCGTCGCCCGACCGATTCTCGCTATCGCACAGGGGAAAGGGAACCTGAAATACCCCATCGTCGCCACGGGAGCGGCGGCGGGTATCAATCTCGTCCTGAACGCGATTCTCATCCCCCGGTACGGCATGAACGGAGCCGCCGTCGCGACCAGCGTGGGATACGGACTGATGTTCGTCTTCCACCTCTGGAGCGCCCGAAACGTCGGATTCGACCCCCTGTCCGACGCTCGCCTCGGGCGCGTCCTCGCGACGACACTGCTCTCTGCACCGCCGATATTCCTGCTCGCCCGCTTGCTCGACGTACGACCCGTGCTACTGGGTGTCGAACTGCCTCTGTCGCTCGTCATCGTTCCACCGCTCGGTCTCGGTGTCTTCCTGTTTTTCTCCTTTGCGACGGGTGCACTCGGCCTCTGTGAAGTTCTCAACACGCTCTCGTCGTTCCCCGAACCGATCGGCTCACGCGCCGAAACGCTCCGACCAAAAGTAAGAGGAGATACGATGTCATCCGACTCAATGCAAAAAATGATGGTCGTCGCTGGAATCCTGCTGTTCGTCTCGGGTATCGGGTATGCGTTTCTCGACCCGGGAATCGGCGGATTCGGCGGCGGCACACCGGACCTCGGACAGTCACAGAACACCACACAGCCACCCGCGAGCACGACACCCGCCGGGGAGGATAGTACCACCGCGGAGGAAAAGACGTCCACGGAGACGACGAAACCGCCGGAGAGTACGACGGAACCGCCCTCGACGAGCACCACAGAGCCGCCATCCACGACGGAGGAACCACCGGACAGTACGACGGAACCACCGTCTACGACGACCAGTACGACGCCTCCGCCGAGTACGACCACCACCACGACCAGTACGACGCCACCGCCGAGTACGACCAGTACGACGACGACTACCACCACGACCAGTACGACGCCGCCGCCGAGTACGACCAGTACGACGACGACTACCACCACGACCAGTACGACGCCACCGCCGAGTACGACCAGTACGACGACGACTACCACCACGACCACGACCACGTCTGACGGTGGCCTGTTCGGTAGCCTCTTCGTCGGCGACTGGAGCTGGAACTGGTACTGACGTTAGGCGACCCAGGACACCGATGCTCGGTCGGGGCACTGCGGGTCTTCGGAGCTTTTCTGCGACGTTCGAGAATCCGGATTCCGGTCGCGGAGTCGAGCGAGCAGACGTCGGAGAGTCACCGCTCGAAGGAAGCCACGACGTTACTGCTCACCGTCGACCGAAGCGAGCCACGCCGAGCGACCCCCCGACCTCCGTCGAGCATCTCGAAATCGGCCCGGGACTATTTAGAGCCCGCACGAGAACCGGGATGAAAAGATGGCTTCGAAGAAACTCACGAGAGGTGCGCTTCGGGCGGGGCGGCGAATACTCTCGACGCCGCCACTCCAGCAGGTAATCGACCGCCTCGGTTTACAGGTGGCGCTTTCGCAGGCGTACTGGGAACTGCTCTTTCGGAGCTCTGGTGGGACACACGTCCAGCGCATCGGCGACACGAGCGTCACGTTCGAAGCCGCGACAGCGGACGAGTTCCGTCACTACCGAACGCTGGTCGACGAACGCCCCGTCCTCGCCGACCTGCTCTCGCGGTTGGAACCGGACGACGTGTTCTACGACGTCGGCGGGTACATCGGATGCTACACGTGTCTCGCAGCGGCGGCACTCCCGGCGGGGCAGGTCGTGACCTTCGAACCCCGAGCGTCGAAGGCGGCGCGCATCGAGGCGAACCTCGCACGAAACGACCTGAGTGCGGACGTACGCCGCGAGGCGCTCTCGGACGAGACCGGAGAGGCGACGATGGCTATCGATGGAGTCGCACAACTTTCGACACGCGGAACCGAGCAGGTGGTGCTCATGACGGGCGACGAGCTAGTCGAGCGAAGTGAGATTCCGCCGCCGACGGTCCTGAAAATCGACGTAGAGGGTGCAGAACGGGACACGATTGCAGGTCTCGAAGAAACGCTCTCACGAGGCGACTGTCGGCTGGTGTACTGTGAAGTGCATCCGACGTTCCTCGACGAGTACGGCGCGAGCGAAGACGACGTTCGGGCAGCACTGGAGGCGTGTGGATTCACGGTCGAGACGATGCACGACCGTGGTGCGGAGTATTTCCTGCGAGCGGAGAAAGCGTAACCGAAACACGAATCGGGAAAACCAACGCAGGAGAGTCGAACGAAAAGCGAACCGCGATGGGACACCGGGTCGGGACGCGGCAAACGACACGACGCACGACCGTCACGTGGGCAGGACGATGGGAGTTCGTCGACCGGTGATTAGACGAGCAGCCCTTTCTCTTTCAGGTCCGAAACGGTGACGACTTCCACGTTCTTTTTCTTGATGTACTTCAGGATGGTGTCGAACTTCTTCTCTGACATGCCATCGCCACCGATCTTGTGGAACAGGAAGGGGGCGAGCTGATTGTACCGCTCGGCGTGGTCTATCATCCGCTTCGTGGACTGGACGTCGCCCGTCCCGTACATCCGGGAGAGGATGGTGTCTTTCTGGATGGCGGGGAGCGCGTTCGGCGACGCGCCGAACGATAGCGTCAGGTCGAAGTGTTTCTGGGCGAGTTCGAATGTCTTCGGCCCGAGGACGTTCTTCGGGACGGCCATGTACTTGTGGCCCTGGTAACCGTACTTCTTGAGCCATCCTTTTGCGTCTTTCATCAACTGCTCTTGCTCTTTGGGCGAGCGTTCGTCCATCGGCGTCGCCTGCGTGTTCGGGTGTGCGATCATGTCCCACCCGTCCGAGCGCATCTTGCGCATCTGGGTCTGCGTGAGGAAACCGTCGTCGTAGACCGCATCCGTGATGACGGCATCGACGCCCGCGAAGCCGTACTGTTTCATCTTCTTGTACGCCTTGGTGTAGTGGGATTTGAGGCCGTCGTCGAACGTGAGCATGACGTAGCCTTTGTTCGGCGTGGGGACGGTCTTGAGGTCGTCGACGTAGAACTCGACGGGGTTGGCGGAGTTCGTGTCCATCGGGCGGGCGAGGATGCGTATCTCGTACACTTTCGAGAGGTCGATGGTCTTCGGCCGCTGGTCGCGCGTGACGCCGAGGTTGAGTCGCACCCACTTGCCTTTCGGGCCGTAGAGCGTGCGTTTCATCTCGACGACGTGCCCGCTGTCGGGGGCATGGAGCTGGACGGCGACCTTCACGAAGTCGTGTGAGGTGCACTTGAACGCCATCGAGAGGTTCTTCCCGCTCATATCGACGGAGTTCCCGTCGAAGTTCGCGCGGAATATCTTCCCCTCCTTGGTCTGCTTGCTGCCGACGACGTGGGCCGACTGCGAGCCTTCGTACGTCTGTTTCGTGCTCTTTTTCAGACTCCCCTGCCCCTGGACGGCGTGCCAGTTGCCGAGCTTTTCGAAGTCCTCGAACACCGTCGGACCGGCGTTTCCGTTGGTGTTCTCGGTCGTTCCACCGCCGGTGCTCGTCTTGCCGTCGGTGGATGTCTTGGAGGTCGTTCCCGTATCATCGGGGGTTTTCTGATCACTGATAACGCCCGAACAACCGGCGAGACCAGCCATCCCAGTCGCGCCGACCGTCGTCAGGAACGTGCGTCGTGTCTGTCGTTTCATCGCTACCCTATCCAATTAGTCATAGGTATTTTCTTATATGGCGCTTAAGAGAGAGCAGAAAGCGAACTGATATTTGTGAGAGCGGGGCGCTGAATACCGTTTACAACGTTTCCAACAGAGGGAAAACCGAGAGGGAATGAACTAGGCACCAGATAATTAATATATACGGATGATAGCTCTATTTTGATGGCGCCAGACAGGCAAAATCGAAATTCAAATAGTCGTAGAACCTTTCTCAAACTAACCGGAGCAATCGCCGCCTCGTCTGCAGCCGTGGGTACCGCATCTGGGAAGCACTCGGAGTACAGCGGCCAGTACAACGAGGTCATCGACGTAACGGAAGTGGGAGCGGACAACGAAGGAAACGAATCAGTCACACCCGTACTAGAGGAACACGCAGCCGACGATACGCTCCTCTATTTCCCTGAAGGCCAGTACTACATGGACGAACAGTTCCGCCACACCGGCTTTACGAACTTCGGTATGGTCGGTCACGACGCCGAGCTCGTCCCAGCGGACTACAGCAACTTCGACGATGGCGACGGCGGGAACTACCGTCTCTTCCGCCTGGGTGTCGATTACGACCCCGGACGAGACCTGCGCGTAGAAGGCTTCACCGTCGACCAGACGAAAGACAACACGGGCATCCGCGTCGTCGAAGCCGAGGTCACCGACGGACTACTCATCCGCGACATCGAGGTCGTCGGCCGTCACGACAGCGGAACGTTCGGACCGCTTCGGGCCGTCGTCCTCAACGACGACGGGAGTGGTCTCGTCGAACGGTTCAAGGCCCCGGACGGAGGTGCCTGGACCGGTAACACGCCGGGAGATTCCCTGTGGCGTGGCCCGACGGGCATCCTCTGTAACGCCGAAAACAAAGGGACGATGACGTTCCGTGACTGCGTACTCGGAAGTTTTCCGGACAACGGTCTATACGCTTCCGAAGGGTCCGGTTCCATCCGAATCGAAGGTGGTCACTTCGAGAATAGTCTGGGCGCGAACGTCCGTCTCGGTGGGAACGACAGCTACATCGAGGACGCTACCATCGTCGTCAACCAAGGCGACGACCACGACATCGCTCAGCGTGGTCTCCGCATCGAGGACGGAAACGGCCTCGTCGCACGGAACGTCGACCTCCGAACCAACATCGATAAGAGTCCCGCAATCTGGATCACGCAAAGTGCGGACAACGTAGCAGTCGTCGACTCCACCGTCACGGCTCGAACTGATGGTCCAACGCCTGCAATCTCTATTCGGGGATCCGCGGGCCAGACGCGTATCAAGCGGACCACCGTCGACCACGAGACGGGCGGTGGCCTAGCCATCAAAATCAAGGAGGGTGGCAAGCCCGTCCACCTCCAAAACGTCACCGTCGTTGGAAACGCACCAACCGAAGGCACACGGAGTGCGATCCACAACAACCGTGACGGCTGTGAGTTCCGCAATCTGAAAGTCGACCACGGTGGTGGAAACGGTCGACGAGCACTGACGAACACGGGGAACAACGTCGTAATCTACGAAGGCGATTACGTCTCCGAAGAAAACGCGCTCGTAGAGAGCGGCCACGGGACGTTGATCGAAAGCGTCTCGGCACGTGCGCGCAGCGGCAACGCAGCGCTTCGCATCACGAGCGACGCCGAAGACGTCACCGTCAAGGATTCGCACCTCGGGAACGGTATCGACGACAGCAGCCCGGACGGCTACGATGGCAGCAACAACAGTTCGGAGTACGACGGCGGCGACGATGACGACGGAGACTCCGGTAGTGACTCCGATGGAGCTTCCGGCGGCGATTCCAGTGGAGCTTCCGGCGGCGATTCCAGTGGAGCTTCCGGCGGCGATTCCAGTAGTGACTCCGATGGAGACTCCGGCAGTGACTCCGGCGGCGATTCCGGTAGTGGCTCCGATGGAGATTCCGGTGGAGACTCCGATGACGACGACCAGTGCTCGCGGTAGCGCGGATGTGATGGGCGTCCGACCGGTCACCAACTGATTCGATTTCGAACCGTGGTCGGAGAGGTGCGCCTCGATTTCGTCGGGGGATCTGCTCCGGTTCGTGCGGAGGTCGTGAGCCCGTCTTGGAGTGCCGCGTACGGGACGCGAACCACCGAGAGAACGTCGTTCTTCTAGCTGACACCTACACCAGTTCGAACTCTGCAGTGTGACCGTGTGATTCGAACCGTACAGCGAGGGCATACGAGCCGTAGTGGCGAGCCGACCGTCACAGTGATGCGCGGTGGGTCGTGAACTCGTTCTCGTGGCTTATGGCCCGGACGTTCGCATCTTCCAGAGGTCGGAGAAGGTGATAACTTCGATGTCGGTCGTACGGTCGATATAGTCGAGCAACGACCTGTAGTCAGGGACGTTCATCGTGTTGTCGCTCGCGAAGTCGTGGAAGTTGAGAATCCCGACGTTTCGGTGTGCGGCGACACGGTCGACGAGTTGCTTCGATATCGAGAGGTCGTGGCCGATGGTTCGGGGGAGCACGAGGGGGTCGAAACCGTGGAGGCCAGTCGTGTTGACGCTCCCGGACTGATTCATCCCACCCATGTAGTGGTAGCGACCGATGACGTCCAGCGCCGGGGCGTCATAGTTGTTTCCGGGATAGACGATGAAATCCGCCCCTTCGAAGCCGTTGTCGATGAGCCACTGCTTGTTCCGCCGAAGGATACCGTCGAGTTTCGACGTCGAGATTCGTGCGAACGGCTCCTTGACGCTTCCGTGGGCCGCCACCTCGTCGCCCTTTTTCTGTCGCTCTTTCAGCTCTTCGAGAGACATGAACAGTTCCGACTCGACGGCACTGGGTTGAGGGGGCTGTGTCAACGTCGCTGGCAACCCATACTCGTCGTGAATCGGTGCGGCCTTCCGATAGTAACTCCGCTTGCCGTCGTCCCAGCTCAGAATCACGTACCCCTTGTCCGGTTTCGGGTGGGTTCGTGCGTCGTCGACCCACACGACGGCGCGCTCGCTCGAAGCGTTGTTCACCCGAAGACGAATCCGGTCGACCGAACTGCGGTCGAAGCCGTCGTCGCTCTGGCAGACACCAGGGCACGTTCGGAACCAGCCGATGTCGGGAGCTCTCATCGAGACGTCCCGGAGGTGATGTTCGGCAGCGTTGCCGTTCGTGTCGATGAGTTGTACGAAGAAGGCGATGGCGTCCGGCGTCGTCGTTCGGAGCGCGACCGACACGTCTGTATCTGTAAAGTCCTTCGGTGCGGTGAACGACTTCTGGATGACGGCGTGGTCACCGTTCTCGCCGACGAGTTTTGCGCTCTTCGAGCCGATGAACGCGTACTGCGAACTGGCAGTCATCGACCCCTGATTCGTCTGCCACGCTGAGAGAGTCTCGAACTCGTCGAGGCTTTCTCCCGGCGACCGGTACCGTTCACGGCTTTTGGACTTCGTCTTCAGTGAAGGGGCGGAACTGGCCGTCGTCTCGGTCGTGGTCGAGTCCTGTGTCGTCTCTGTCGTCGTGGACGACGTGGTCGTCGTCCACGGTGAGTCGCCGGAACAGCCAGCGAGCGAAGTAGCGAATGCGAGGGACGAGAGTCGTAAAAATTGGCGGCGTGCAGCGTGTCGACCGTCGTTATTTTTGGAGAGATCAGACATATTACTACGTTATATGAAATTCGAATCGACTTGGTTAATGAGAGGATAAGTACGTGAACGTTTTTCAGCTCGTCTCCGCGTCGTTCACGGAAAAGCATCTGTCACGGTTCGTCCATCACCATCGATGACGAATATCACGTGCCGAAAACGGCGTCGTAGTCCAGTTCCGACGGCGATAATGACAACTTGACGACGTTTCGATCGCCGGCGAGGTGACGCGCCGATACTCGAGTCGAGTATCCGTCGCGAACGCGACAGCGTCGCCACCGACGGTCACCGACCCAGACCACAGAGAGAACACGAGTTTGGCGGACGAGGATGCGTGCAGGGGGCGTGGCGGGCGCGAGTGTGACGCCGTTCCCGGCGGATGCCATTCCACGGACAGCTTCGGACGGCCGGCGCTCTAAATCCGACAGGCGAGCGATCCGGCAACCGAGACACAGATGCCTGGCACACATCCCGATACGAGCGGACGCGCTCGCCTTAATAGGCCCATAACGGCGGGACGAAAACGACGGATTCGGCCGAGAACGGACCGTAGCTCACGGAAGAGCGAGAGAACGTCGACCGACGAACCGGTCGATTCACCCGAGGCGCGTCGTCTCCGTCCTCGTACGACAACAGTCCCGTGGAACGATTACGGCCCGACACGACGGGACGGAAACACGACGTGTCAGTTACTACTCTCGCTGCCTCGCTGACAGCAGACACGGATACCCGACAGAGCTTCGGAGCGCGGGCCGACAGCGACCGCGAGGCGTCGAACCGGCGCTGACGCCGTACTCTCGGCTTCGAAACTAGCTCGCCGACCGAGTTCGAACCGGTCGCGGTCACGCTTCGTCGCGCACAGTCACGACTCTTCGACCCCGCGAGGCGTGCCGGCCGTCGAGAAAAACCTACCGTCAGTGGTGCTGTCGGGACGTGAGAGCCGCTTCAGTGTTTCCTAAACACAATTTTCCTGATGTTATACTGTGTATAGTTAACCGCCATAAACACAATAGCAGAATTAGGGCCAACCGTGACACGAGCGAGAACTGACGAGGCGAACGATGTCCGACCAGACATCGCCGTGGCACGGGACAGTCACCACTCGGTGAGAGCTGACGAGGAAGAACGATGAACAAAGAAATATTCGGCGTCTTCGGCGACCGGGACGAGTTCGAGCGGTTCCGAGTCGGACGGGAGTTCGACGACATCGTTACCAGCGATGTTGCGACCGTCGGGATTCGAGACACCGGGCTCGGAATTCCGGGCCGGAGCGCCTCCTACTCGGGGGAACTCGGGTCGTGTGTCATCTGGGGAGAAGCGTACCCGAACAAGCACGGCTGGTCGGAGCCGGCCCGCTGGTTGCTCGAACAGTACGCAGAGAACGGAACAGACGCCATCAAGGCGCTCAACGGGTCGTACCTCGCGTTCATCGAACACGATGGTGACGCCATCGTGCTCACCGACACCATCCGGTCGTGGGAGAGTTTCTACACGGACGACCCCGGCGTGCGCGTGTTCGGGACGGACGCGGCAGAAGTCGCGGCGACCATCGACAATCCGACGATGCGCCGCCAGTCGGTCGGCGAGTTCCTCCACATGGGCGTCGTCCTCGGGAACAAGACGCTGTTTCACGAACTGCATCGTACCCCCTTCGACGGCTATCTAACGGCGGACGAAGTGGGCGAACTCGACCGATTCGTCTACGACGAACGGGAAATGGACTACGCGAGCGAACTCGCAGACCGTATGCAGCGAGCGATTCGTCGGCGCTCGCGCCAGCCCGGAAAGAAAGGATTGCTCCTGTCGGCGGGCTACGACTCGCGGACGCTCCTCTCTCAGCTTCCCGAGATCGAGCACTGCTACACTGTCGGGATGCCGGACGCACAGGAGGTGAAAACCGCCCGGCGGCTGTCGAAACAGTACGGCGTCGACCACACGACGCTGGTGACGAACGAACGGTACATCATCCCGGGCGAGGAGAAAGTTCGGTACACGAACGGCATCAAAGAGTCCATCCACATCCACCACGCGGGTTACAAGAACGAAATCGAAGTGGACACGATGTACCACGGCCTCCTCTTCGATACACTCTTGCGCGGATTCGCCCAGAAGCGGAGCGAGCTTCGACTGTTCGGGAAGCGAATCCCGTTGAAGCAGATGGAAAACGACCCCGACCCCATCGAGTCGTCCCTCGACAACTTCGGCTACATGCCGGACAAGAGTAAACGAGTCGCCGAGCAGTATACCACCGAACCGGACGCCGCCGGAGAGTTCGTGCGCGAGGCCATCGCCAGCGAATTCGACCACTGTTTGAATCGGTGTGACTCCGTGCAAAACGCCCTCTCGCTGTTCAGCATCAGCAACCAGCCGACGATTCCGTTCCGCACCCACCTCGCGGACAACTATCTCGAATCGTTCATCGCGGCCGACACGGAGCTGTTGAACTGGCACCTCCAGACGCCGCCGGAGTACCGGACGACCGAGACGTTCATCCGCGCGATTCGACAGTTGGACGGCGACCTGTTCCGACACCGACCCCCAGACCGTCCGTACACGTCGATGCTCCTCTCGGAGATGGAGCGGTTCGCGCGTCGGAAAGTGCCGTTCGTTCGGAAGTTCGAATCGGCGTGGCCCGACCGTGAGCAGGTGTACGACCGCTACAACCTGGACCAGCGCCTGTTCCCGGAACAGGAGATGATTCACGAGTTGCCGCCACTACACAAACTCCGTATCAACGACATGGTCGGGTGGGTCACCCAGTGTTCCGAGACGGTCGTCGACCCGGCCGACGTGCTCTATATGCCCGCAGAAGCGCGGGGCGCCGACGAGGTGCGCTCGGAGAATTGATTAGGAGCCGTATAATAAAACCCGCATCACGCGACATGAGAGACAATGAGTACGAATAGCCGCTGGTGGTTCGCGGACCTCGTAGTGGCGCTCGCGCTGACTGGCCTGGGGGGGTACACAGCGTACGCCGGACTCGGCGGGCGAGCGCGCGTCGCGTTCGTGTTGCCGCTCGTCGTCTTCCTACCAGGGTACGTCCTCGTCTCGGCGATATTCCCGGGCGGGGAAAAAGACAAAACGCGGAAGTTCGGAATCGGCGACGCTAACACGATATACTCGCTCGGCGGCCCCGAACGAGTCGCACTGGCCGTCACGCTGAGCGTTGCCATCGTCCCCATGATTGCGGCAGTGGCGAACTTCACGCCGTGGGGCGTGAGGATGCTTCCGATTCTGGTCGGTCTCGTCGCCTTCACCACGGTCTTCACGCTGGTTGCGTTGACTCGCCGGGCCCGCGTCCCCGCGAAGCGTCGATACTCCCCCGGCGTACCCGGACTGCTGTTCGGGGCGACGGGGCGAGGGTCCGATGGCGGGACGACGACGCTCCTGAACGTCGGTATCGTCATCAGTTTCCTGCTGGTCGCGTCCAGCGTCGGCTTCGCAGTGTTCAACCCGCCACAGGGAGACCAGTTCACGGAGTTCTACGTAGACACGCAGAACGTCGATAGCAACACGAACACGCTGTACCAGACCGACCTCGGTGGAGAAGGCGTGACCGTGAACGTCGGCAATCGCGAGGGAGAACGTACCCAGTACACCGTCGTCGCCGTTCTCCAGCGCGTCGAGGACGGGAACGTCGTGAAGCAAGCGCAGTTCGCCGAGAAACAGGTGACGGTCGACGAAGGAAAGACGAAGAAAGTGACACTCGAAGGCGACCCGTCTATCTCCGGCGACAACGTCCGACTCCGTCTCCTGCTCTACAAGGGCGACCCCGGCGACGACCCGTATCTCACGATGCGACTGTGGCTCTCACAGCAGGGCGCCCCAGCGAAAGACGAGACTACGAACGACGGCGGAGACGACAGCGATGAGGAAAACAGTAACGACGGTGGAGACGACAGCGACGGAGGTGACGGCAGCGACGGAGGCGAGAGCACGACCGAACCGCCGCAGACGACCAGCGACACCACCACGTCACCGCCGAGTACGACCACGACGACGTCGAGTGCGACGACCACGAGCGCAACCACCACGACGAGTGAAACGTCTACTACCAGCGAGACATCTGCCACCAGCGAGACATCTACCACCACCACGACCGACGACGGGTTCTTCCCCGACCGTGACTCGGACGTCCTGAACGACCGATAGAGATGTGGCCGTGGGAACACGTCGCGTTCGGATATCTGTGGTACTCGCTGTCCGTGAACCTCGCACGGCGACCGTCGCCGAGGACCAGAGAGGTGGTCGTCCTCGGCTTCGCGGCCCTCCTTCCCGACCTCGTCGATAAGCCGCTGTCGTGGTCGTTCGAACTGTTTCCGACGGGGTACTCCGTCGCCCACTCCGTCTTCGTCGCGGGTCTCGTGCTGTCGATAATCGCCACATTCGCGTGGTGTGGACGCCGGCTTCGATACGCCGCCGCGTTCGGGGTCGGCTACGTCTCGCACCTCGTCGGCGACATCGTCTACCCGGTGTTCATGGGCGAGGGGCTGAAACCCGAAGTCGTGCTGTGGCCGGTCGTCCAGCTTGCGGCGTACGAGCAGCACCGCGGTCTCACCGGGCGGTTTCTACTGTACTTCTTCGAGTACCTCCAGATGCTCGGCGAGGCGGGCTGGCACCCGATCGTCGTCTTCGAACTCGTCCTGGGCACCGCCATGTTCGCTCTCTGGCTGTACGACGGCACGGCCGGTCTCCCGACGCCCGACTGGCGAAAGCGGTGACTTCCGGACGAACTGCTCGTGTGGTGCGGTGGCACGCATCATCAACCGTCAGTCGCAAACGGCGAAGTTGGTGGTGTGAGACAGTGACACGCCAGTCTCGCCGAACGGCCGATTAGCCGCTTCATAATGAAGGGGGGGTGAACGAGATGAGGAGATATGGACGCTGTTGTTTTAGCAGGCGGCTACGCGACTCGGCTGTGGCCGATCACGAAACACCGGCCGAAGATGTTCCTGCCCATCGGCGAAACCACGGTCATCGACCGCATCTTCGCCGACCTCGAAGCAGACGACCGCATCGACACGGTCTACGTCAGCACCAACGAACGCTTCGCCGACGATTTCGAAACCCACCTCGCCGAAAGCGAGTTCGAAAAACCCCAACTGAGCGTCGAAGACACCGCCGAAGAAGACGAGAAGTTCGGCGTCGTCGGCGCGCTCGCCCAGCTCGTCGACCGCGAGGGAGTGGATGACGACCTGCTGGTCATCGCCGGCGACAACCTCATCAGCTTCGACATCGACGACTTCGTCGACTTCTTCGAGAACAAGGACGCACCCTGTCTCGCCGCCTACGACGTCGGCAGCAAAGAACTCGCGAAATCCTACGGGCTGGTCGAACTCAACGGCGAACGCGTCGTCGACTTCCAGGAGAAACCCGCCGACCCCAACTCCACGCTCGTCTCCATCGCCTGCTACGCCTTCACCCGCGAGAATCTCCCCCTGCTCGAACAGTACCTCGCCGACGGCAACAACCCCGACGAACCCGGCTGGTTCATCCAGTGGCTGCAGTCGCGCCACGACGTCTACGCCTACACGTTTGACGAGGCGTGGTACGACATCGGCACGCCCGAGAGCTACCTCGACGCCGTCGCGTGGTACCTCGACGGCGACACCTACGTCGCCGAGTCCACCACGATAGAAGAAACCACCATCGGCGAGAACGTCCACGTGATGGACGGCGTCGAACTGCAGAACGCGAACGTCGAGAACGCCGTCGTCTTCCCGAACGCGACGGTGCGCGACTGTGACGTGCGCGATTCCATCATCGACGAGAAGACGCACGTCGAAAACATGGATTTGGCAGGTGCGCTCATCGGCGCACACACCCGAATCGCCTGATTACTGGTACTGCTCGCAGACCTGACGGACGCCTTCTCTGAAGCTGACTTTCGGCTTCCACCCGGTCGCGTTCTTGAACTTCGTCACGTCGGCTTTCGTGTCGTGAACGTACACGTCGTCCGGAATCGGGTTCTCGACGTAGACGGGTTCGACGTCGGTGCCGAGTTCACGATTGATGAACTCGACGACGGTGTCGAAGTCGTAGCTCGTGCCGGTGCCGAGGTTGTAGATGCCCGTCAGTTCGTGTTCGGCCGCGAGCACCAGGCCGCGAACGATGTCGGAGACGTGGGTGAAATCTCGTGTCTGGTTTCCGTCGCCGTAGATCTCTGGCGACCGGCCGTTGGCGACGTCGTCGGCGAACTGCGCGATGATGTTCGCGAACTCGCCTTTGTGCTCTTCTGCGCCACCGTAGCCCTGGTAGACCGAGAAGAATCGCATCCCGGCCATGTTCATGTCGTAGTGGTGGGCGAAGTACTCGCCGTAGCGTTCGCGGGAGAGTTTCGACGCTTCGTACCCCGTCCGGGCTTCGATCTCCATGTGTTCCGGAGAGGGTTCCGTTCGACTGCCGTAGATGGAGGACGTGGAGGCGTAGACGACGGTATCACAGCCGTCGTTGCGCGCCTGCTCGATGGTGTTGACGAACCCCTCGATGTTCACCCGCGCGCCCTTCGTCGGGTTCTCCTCGTGCATCGCGTACGACGAGAGGGCTGCGAGGTGAAAGACCACGTCGACGTCCGTCGGAAGGTCGTCGTCGAGGACGCTCTGCTCGTGAAATTCGACGGCATCGTCCAGATTCTCGGGCGTTCCGAGGTAGCCATCGTCGATGGCGACGACGTCGTTCTCTGCGGCGAGATCGTTGGCGAGATTCGATCCGATGAATCCGGCACCGCCAGTTACGAGTACGCGCTTTCCCTGCATACCTCAGGGTCTACCGGGACGCTAGAAAAGGGTTGTCCTCTACACCGATCGATCCGCACACATCGTGACATCACCGTTCGTATAGAGGACGCTCTGACCGGGACGGCAGACGTTCTCGCGGGGGACCGTTCGGCGAACCGGAACGCTCGCGTTCGCACTCTGGTTGACGAGACGGAACTGCGGCGCACCCGTGGACTGATACTCACGATAGACGGTGATGGGATGGTCGGTCGCCCCTCCGTTCACCGAGAGGTTGACCGCGTCCGCTGGATACGCCCCCGTTCTAGAGAACACCGTCTGGTAGGGGTGGTCGGTTCTGATCACCTGCCGGGGAAGGAGGTTCGAGGAGTCCGGAGACCCCGTCATGTCCGCGATGGTGTAGACGGCCGCCACCTCGCGTTCGTTGTAGGTCAGCCGCGTCTGTTCGTTCTGGAAGACGGGGCTGTCGAGTGCCCCGTGACCGGACATCACCATCATGCTCGGGTAGACGAGCGCCACCACGAGCAGCGTCGCGACCACGACCCGCCGGTCGAGGTTGTAAACGAGATACGCCACACCGAGGGCGGCGAGAATCGCCATCGGCACGTAGAGGAACGCGAACCACCGCTGTGGGATGAAGTTACGAATGCCGAACAGCGGCAGACCGAGGGTGAACACCGTCATCACGACGGTCGCGAAGAGCAGGGTGAACACCGAGTGCGAGATGCGCTTACGACGGAGGACGTACAGACAGCCGACGATGGTCAGCCCGAACAGTAGCAAGAATCCCATCGTGTCGATGTACGTCGCCACCTTCTGAACGAGCGTCGGCTTCGGAACCGCGATATTCCCGGAGTTGTTGCTGGCGAGGTTGAGGACGCCAAAGCTCTCTTGCATCGTCTGGGCGAGATACGACAGCACCGTTTCGAGGAACGAATCGCCGTTGTACGGCGTGAACGACCACATGAACGTGATGAGGCCGACGTCGAACGCGAGGAGTCCGGCGAGGTTCACGGGCTCCATCTTTCGGTAGACGCCCGGTCTGCGCGCCGTCGTCTGGAAGATGTCCAGTTTAAGGACAAACTGCGCCAACAGCCCCGAGAACAGGACGACGAGCATGATGAACGTCGAGACCTGGTGTGTCAGGATGATGGCGATAGAGAGGAACACGAGGAGGCTGAAGTCCCGTGCGTTGTACTCCAACTGCATGATACGCAACAGCGCGTAGATGATGGCGATGAAGAACAACAGCCCGTGGCTCGTCGGAATGATGTGGATACCCCACTCGATGACGTAGTCGCCGAGCGAGTAGAGCAGCGCCGCGAACACCGCCCAGCGCGCTGGTGCGAGGAGTTTCGTCGCCCCGTAGACGAACAGGACGACTGCCGGCATCGCGACGCCCACCGAGAGGTAGAGGGCGTTTCGGAGCGACACGTCGTAGAGCATCGCCGCCGACGCGACCATCAGGTGGTACAGCGGCGCAGCGATGTGCTTGTTCCCCTGCATCGAGGAGAGCGAGTGCTGGTCGAGAACGCCCTGCGCCAACCGCGTCATGTGCGTCCAGATGTCGATGCCGATGTACGAGGGCGTGGAGTACACCGCCATGAATCGAACCACGAACGCCAACACGAGGATCTCCGTGAGCAGGAGTGCCGGGAGGAAATCCTCGTCGTCGGTGAACAGTACCTGGAGGAAGATGAGCGTTCCAGCGATACCCGTGAGGACGTGAAAGAGCACGGAACGCTGGCCCGAGTAGAGCGCGACGACGACCATCACGGCCGTCGTCACGAAGACGACGCTCGGGAGAAGTTGCGCCACCGGTCGCGAGATGGCCGGGAACATCTCCATCGTTTCGCGGTCGTTGCGAACCGCGAGGAGGTAGAGCGCACAGCCCAGTCCGAGGATGATGGGAATCGTCTGAATGTAAATCTGGGAGGCGAAAAATCGCAGGGGAAACAGCGCGAGTGCGATGATGAATCCCAGGATGGCGGCGTCGACGTCGAGTCGTCGCTGTTTCAGCCAGCCAGACATCTGTCCGAACATACTATCGTCTCCGTCTGTCAAGTGGTGGTTCCGTCATCATACTTAAACCTCCGCACCCGGCCTGTCGGGGTGGTCGCGTACCCGTCGGGTACGGCCGGTGACCGCGCGCAGGATTACGTCGGTCGTATCGACTTTGTCGGCAAGTAGCCGCTCGCGTCGTTCCTGCCAGTCGTCGTCGCCTTCGAGGATCTCGACCGCCTTCTCCAGCGCTCGCGCGTGGCGGTCGTCTTCCTGATAGTTGAACAGCAAACCGTAGCGTTCGTCCAGTTCGTTCGTATACCCCATCGTGAGCGTGTTGACGTAGATGGCGGGCGTTCCGAGGACGGCGCTTTCTGCCGCCATCGTCGCGCCCTCGCCGACGAACAGGTCGGCGTAGGCCAACAGGTCGTGCATCCGATGGGGTTCGACGGTCGCGCGGTGGGATTCGAGTTCCGACGGCAGGGAGCGTTCCGACGTGATGAGCACGTCCGCGCCGGCGGCCTCCAGTCGCGACACGACGTCGCGAACGTCGTCGAACCCGGCCTGCCCCACGTCGTGTGACGCCCCCCACTCGACGAGCCTGAGGACGACGAACGAGTCGTCCGGGTCGAGTCCGAGGTCGGAGACCACGGTGGGGTCGGGAGTGAACCGGTCGGGATGGAGGTACGCCAGTTCGTGATAGCCGGCGTAGCGCACCTGTTTTGGCCCGACGCTCCCGGTGTAGCAATCGGGCGTGTAGACGGCGTCCGCGAACGGGAACGCGAGGTTCTGGATGAGCTTCGCGTGCTCCGTGTCGTAGAAGACGACGCTCCGCGCACCGACGAGTTTGGCGACGTGAGCCGCCGCGACACCGCCGATGGCGGTTATCACGTCGGGTTTCAGCTGTATCGCCCGGCGGAGCAAGCGCGCCTCGTAGGTGGCCTGCACCCGCGCCAGTTGGGACAGCCCCGACGCAGTACCGGCCAGCACGTCGTGGCTGATGTCGTATCGCTGGAGTAGTTCGACCGCCATCTCCTTCTCGCGGGCGAAGACGTGAACGTCGTGGCCCTCACGCTCCAGTTCCGCGATGGCGTTGCGGAAAAAGTGGACGTGCGCCGGATGCTGGATGGTGACGAACACCCTCATCGATTCTCCCTCCTGTCGAGGACGATGCCGGCGAGAACGCCGACCAGACCGACTGCGAACGACGTGAGCGACTTGCGTGCGTGGTCGCTCTCCGAACCGGAACGGGCCGCGCCGAGGGCACGAATGCCGAGGACGACGCCGACCAGTGCGCTTCCCACGCCGAGCGCGTAGGCGAGGCCGAGTGGGTGCGCTCGGTAGCGTGAACCCAGACGCCAGACGAAGTTGCGCAGGAGCATGAGCGACACCTTCGGAATGTAGTCGCCGTACTCGATACTGCTCTCTTCGTCACCGTAGGTGGCGGGCATGTCCACGTCGACGACCCGCATGCCGGCGATGCTCAACTTCACGAGGATGTCGTTGCAGTAGCCGTAATACTCGTACATCCCTTCGAGGTCGATCGCTTCGAGCGCCGCCAGCGAGATGGCTGTGTAGCCGTTCTGTGGGTCGGTTACGTCCCAGTAGCCGCTGGCGATGCGGGTCAGGCCGGTCAGCAGCCAGTTGCCCAGCAGGCGAAAACGCGGCATATCGCGGCGGTATTCGGGATTCGAGAGCCGATTGCCCTTCGTGTACTCCGCCTCGTCTGCCATGATTGGGTCGAGAAAGCGCGTCATCATGTCGGGGTCCATCTGACCGTCTGCGTCGATGGTGACGGTCACGTCGACGCCGTCCTCGCGGGCGGCGAGGTAACCCGTCTTGATAGCCCCACCTGCGCCGCGATTGTGCTCGTGACGGATGGCGACCACCTCACCGTCAGTGTCGTCACTCTCACCAGCGCGCGGCGGGCGCTCGATGGCCGCGTGTGCGCGAATCTCGTCCCACGTACCGTCGGTCGAGGCGTCGTCTACAGCGTAGACGCGGTCTACGAAGTCGGGAAGCGAATCGAGGACGTCGCCAACGAACCCTTCTTCGTTGTACGCGGGCACGACGACGCCTATCGTGTGCCCTTCGTACATCTACACCCTCCGATAGGCGAAGCCAGCCTCAGAGACGACCTCGTCGTCGAACGCGCCAGCCACGTCCACGAGGACGGGATTGTCGTTCATCTGTGCTCCCGCTTCCGCGAGGTCGAGGTCGGAGAATTCGCGGTGGGGCGTCGCAAGGACGATACCATCAAAGCCGTCGAAGGAGAACTCGTCGTCCGTCTGTACCGGGATGTCGAACGTTTTACTCATCATCTCGTTGTCGCCATGGGGGTCGTAGCCGACGACATCGATGTCGAACTCGTGGAGTTGGCGGATGATACCGTCCACCTTCGAGGTGCGGATGTCGGCCACGTCTGGTTTGTAGGTCAAACCGAGGACGAGAACGCGACTGTCCCGAAGCGTCTTGCCCGCCCGGTTCAGTTCCTTTATCATCATATTCGAGATGTGGACGGGCATCGACTCGTTCACGTCACGACCCTGCTGGACGAGACGCGGCGCGAAACCGGACTGTTTGGACCGGTGGATGAAGAAGTACGGGTCGACCGGGATACAGTGGCCGCCGACCAGTCCGGGCTGGTAGTGGTGGAAGTTCCACTTCGTCCCCGACGCTTCGAGCACGGCACGCGTGTCGATATCCATGTCCATGTTGTCGAAGGCCATCGCCAGCTCGTTCACGAGTGCGATGTTCAGGTCGCGCTGGACGTTCTCGACGACCTTGCTCGCCTCCGCAACTTCGATGGAGTCAGCTTTGTGGACGCCCGCGTCGATGACGGTCGCGTAGAGGTCGGCGATGTCGTCTCGAACCTCGTCGTTCATGCCACCGACGACTTTCACGACGTCGCGCAGACCGTGCTCGGGGTCACCCGGCGTCGCACGTTCGGGGGAGTAACCGACGAAGAAGTCCTCGCCGCAGGTCAGGCCCGAGGTCTCCTCGATTGCCGGGACGAGCACCTCGCGGGTCGCACCGGGGAAGACGGTCGATTCGAGGATAACAGTCGTGTCGGGAGACAGATGCTCACCGACGGTGCGTCCGGCGGCCTCTACGAAGTCGAGGTTCGGCTGTTCGTTTTCGTCCACTGGCGTCGGGACGGTGATCATCACGTAGTCCGCACGAGCGATTTCCGAAGCGTCGGTCGTGTACGTGATTTCACTCTCGACGATGGTCTCGTCACCGAGGTCGCCCGTCGTGTCGGTACCACTGCGAAGGGTTTCGACTTTTCCGTCGTCAATATCGAAGCCGACAACGTTGTATCCTTCTTGATCGAAGCCGACAGCCAGCGGTAGTCCGACGTAGCCGAGACCGACGACGCATATCGTCGCGTCTCGACTCTTCTCAACGTCGCACTCGTCGCTTCCAGCGTACTCTGGCTGGCTGTCGATGTCGCCTATCGTGGAATTCATGGGTGATGGTCCTCCGTCGTTCGCTCCCCAGTACCGACGGGCGGCACCGGAGCGACCGGCAACGAGGGGTGCGGAGGTAGACGTTCGCCCTCGCACGTCCGGTCAGACGCGAGCCTCGGTTCGATTGATGAAACCCTGTAGGCTTTATTATACAGTGACTAAGGCGCTCGTGCCTGAAAACGGGCGTTTCGTCGGGGCGCGTTCGTGCCAGCACCCCACATGGAAACACTGCGGGAGAAAATCGATAGCTACGGGGACCAGTCAGAAGTCGATAACACAGAATCCACGAAGTTTGACATCACATATCAAATTCCTTACTAGACAGAACACTATATAGTATGAAAATATATGTAGTTAGAAAATCGGGAGGCGGCGTACGGATGAACGGGAAAAACAATTTGAAATATGCGTGAACGACTTAGAACAATCCAGAAAACTGGCTGCAACTGGTGGGAGTAGCTTCTTGCTTTATTACCTATCCCCGAAACGTAGTTATCATGAGCACGACGACACAACAGGTCGAAGAACAATCCAGTACGACGGCATCGGACGCGCCTGTGGAGCTAGAGGAGGACAAGATATATCATCTGTTGCAAAACGAGCGACGACGCAACGTGCTCCGGTATCTGAGCGACGTAGACGACGAGAGCGAGGCCGTAGCGATGCGCGACATCGCCGAGCAGGTGGCTGCATGGGAGAACGATACCACGGTACAGGCGCTCTCGTCTAGCGAGCGCCAGCGCGTATACATCCCGCTCTACCAGTCACACCTCCCCAAACTCGACGAAGAGGGCATCATCGAGTACAACCAGAGTCGCGGAACGGTTCGGAAAACGGAGGCCGCCGAGCTGTTGTACGGCTACCTCGAACCGACCGGGGCGGAGTCGGACGAGACGGACGAAGACGAAAAGACCCGCTGGGACCGCTACTATCTCGGTGCGTCCGGCGTCGGCGCGACGGTTCTGGCCGGGACGACGCTCGGTGTCGCCCCCTTCGCGTTGCTTCCACAGGGTGCAATCGGTGTCCTCATCCTCGGGATGTTCTGGACGCTGACGCTCGGCCAACGACTCGCCTGATCGGACATACCCGATTGATAAACCCGCGTGAATTCCGTACTACTCTCGATAACGTTAGATACTTGATGCTGCTATGTCCGCTGATTTTTTCGCATATGTAAGCCGTCCAATGCCGTAATCTGTAACAGAAAGTGATTAAATCCAAAGAAATATACAGTAGAAGTCCAACCCCAAAGGAAAAATACTCGCCACTAAAATACCAAACATAGAATGGTTTACGCGCCGAAACAGGCAGTAGAATTCTGAAATATGACTCACAGGCCACTCGTGGTATTCTCCGCGTGTCTCATTTTGTTCGCCAGCGTGACATCGGCCGTCGCAGCACCGTCGGGTAATCAGCTCGTCATTCAGGACGCCTCGTATACGGGCGAAGGTGTCGTCAAGACCGAACAGAACGTCACCTATCTCTGGCAGTCGGAGCCGCACAACCTGAGTGTCACCATCTATACGGGAAATCGGACGGGTGACCACGAAGTCTGTACGGCGCTCGAGGGGCCGAACAACAGCACCACGAGTTCGGCCTCCTGTCAGGGCACGTCGCTCTCTGCAAACAGCGTCGAGCATCTCAACTTCAGCTTCGGAAACGTCTCGTCCAGCGTGACCGGGCAGCGAACGGCTGTCGTCACCGTCGAGAACGAGGGAGAGGTCGTCACTCGGCAGAACGTCTCCGTCTTCGTCCTGGTGAAATCCGGTGACGTGGACGGCGACGGTCTGACGAACGAGAAGGAAGTCAAACTCAAGACGAACGTCACGAGCAAGGACACGGACAGAGACGGACTCGAAGACGGCGAGGAGGTAAACAACTACGGGACGAACGCGACGAAGGCCGACACAGACGACGACGGACTGCGCGACGCCGAGGAGATAACGGTAGGAGCGGACCCGAACAAGCCCGATACGGACTCCGACGGGTTGAAAGACGGGAAGGAAGACGAACTGGGGACGAACGCGAGTAAGGCCGACACGGACGACGACGGGCTAACCGACGTCGCGGAGTTAGAGCTCAAGACCGACCCACTCAACAACGACACCGATGGCGATGGGCTGACCGACAGCGAGGAGGGCGAGAGTGCCACGGACCCGAAAATCGCCGACACCGACGACGACGGACTCGACGACGGGCAGGAGAAAGTGCTCGGAACCGATCCGATAAGGAAGGATACGGACAACGACGGCCTCAACGACGGGATGGAAGACGACATCGGAACCAACCCGCTCGAAGCGGACACCGACGGCGACGGGCTCAGCGACGGATTCGAACGCAAGTTCGGGACGAATCCGAGTAGCCGTCTCGTCGCAGGCGGGTTGTATCTCGTCTTGCTCACCCTACTCGTCGGAGGCGCACTGCTGATTCAGCGAAACGGGACGGAGTGGGTTTTTGGAGTGTTCGATACCGACGATAGTCCCGACTCGAACCCACAGCCGCCGATTCAGACCGGCGAAGTCGTAACCGATGCAGACCGAGTTCTCCAACTCCTGCGCGAGAACGGTGGCCGACTTCCGCAGGGAGAAATCATCGAAAAGACCAACTGGTCGAAATCGAAGGTGAGCCGACTACTCTCGAAGATGGAAAATAAGAAACAGGTAAGTAAAATAAACATCGGTCGGAAGAATATCGTTATCCTCTACGGACAGGAACCAGGAGGCGGAAACGAACCGCCCGAAGAGTAACGATAATCGAAAATACGTGGCTCATTTTTCCAAACATCGCATCGTTCCAACCGAACGATGCGTATGATAGATAGATAGTCAGCCGACACCGAACAGTATTGACAAGTCATTAATTTGGTTTACAGCCCTGCTAAGATACCCCCTTAATCAGTCTATAGTAATGGGGATAGGGTGAAATGTCCGTGATAAGGGCCAACCGTCGTTCCCGCGATGCGACGGTACGGCTACAGGACATTACACCCATGAACCACCCGAACACAACAGACGGACGTGCGACGGTTCGTTCCGGAACGGCCCGCTCCACGGAGCGACGGCCAGTCCCCGAAACGTACCCCGAGTACGCCGTAGTCCGACAGGAGGGGACGTAGATGTGTGGAATCATCGCCCGAATCGGCGACGGTGACGCCATCACGAAGCTCGTCACAGGACTCGAGAACCTCGAGTATCGAGGGTACGACTCCGCTGGGGTCGCCGTCCAGAACGGGTCGGGTATCTCCGTCTACAAGCGGTCGGGACAGATTTCGGAGCTGAAAGACAGCATCGTCGGCAACGTCCCGAAAGGAAAGGTCGGGATCGGCCACACCCGCTGGAGCACACACGGGCCGCCAACGGACGAGAACGCCCATCCGCACACGAGCGAGACGGACAAGGTCGCCGTCGTCCACAACGGTATCATCGAGAACTACGCCGAACTCAAAGCGTGGCTCGAAGAGCAAGGCCACGAGTTCACCAGCGATACCGACACCGAGGTCATCCCGCACCTCTTCGAATACTACCTCGAAGAGGCATCGAGTAGAGAGGACGCGTTCCGGATGACCATCCGCGACCTCGAAGGGAGCTACGCGGTTGCGGCCATCGTCGACGGCGACCACGCCATCTACGCGGCTCGACAGGGGTCGCCACTCATCCTCGGACTGGACAACGACGAGTACTACCTCGCCAGCGACGTGCCCGCCTTCCTCAACCACACCGACAACGTCGTCTACTTCGAAGACGGCGACGTCGCGGTGCTCGAACCGAACGGCGTCACGATGACCGACCTCGACGGAAATCGGGTCACCCGTGACGTAGAGCACATCGACTGGAACCCCGAAGACGCCGGCAAGGGAGGGTACGAACACTACATGCTCAAAGAGATAAACACCCAGCCCAACGCACTGGCGAACACCATCGAGGGACGGGTGAAAGACGGCGAAGTCAACCTCGCCGATTTCCCAGAGGGGACGTTCTCCGACGTGGACGACGTGCACTTCGTTGCGTGCGGTACGTCCTATCACGCTGCCCTCTACGGTCGGCAGTTGCTCAACAGCGCCGGTATTCGAGCGCAGGCGTTCCGTGCCAGCGAGTACGTCGATTCGACGCCTGGCCCGGTCACAGAGAACACGCTGGTCATCGCGGTCACCCAGAGCGGTGAGACGGCAGACACGCTCGGTGCCTTAAAGCAGGCCCAGGCACAGGGTGCACGAGTCGTCACCGTGACGAACGTGATGGGTTCGACTGCGGCCCGCGACGCCGACGACGCGCTGTTCATCCGGGCGGGCCCGGAGATAGGTGTCGCCGCCACGAAGACGTTCTCCTCCCAGTCGGTCACGCTCTCCCTGCTCGGAATCCGACTCGCCGAGGACATCGAGGGGGCGACCCCACCGGAAGACAAAGCCGAACTCCTTCGAGAGTTAGAACACCTCCCGGAACGCGTCGACCAGGTGCTCGAGTCGACGGATGCAAGACGCATCGCGAGCCGCTACGCTGGGAGTAAGTCGTTCTTCTTCATCGGGCGAGGCCTGAACAACGCCGTCGCCAAGGAAGGCGCGTTGAAGTTCAAGGAGATCACCTACGAACACGCCGAAGGCTTCGCCTCTGGCGAGCTAAAACACGGTCCGTTAGCGCTCGTGACGTCCGATACGCCGGTGTTCGCGCTCTTCAGCGGAGAGGACGACGAGAAGACGCTGAAGAACGCACAGGAGGCACAGACTCGCGGCGCACCAATCGTCGCGGTGGCGAACGAGGGTCACCCGTCGGCGAACATCGCCGATTCCACCCTCGAAATCCCTGACACCCACCCCGTGTGGTCCGGTCTCCTGGCGAACATCCAGTTGCAGTTGGTATCCTACTACGCGGCGCACAACCTCGGTCGGTCTATCGACAAGCCACGGAACCTGGCAAAGAGCGTGACGGTCGAATAACCGTCGTCGATACTCGCCGGGTGGTGCCGGGTAATCGCGGGAGAGGTACGTCGGTGCGGAGTTCTTCAGACGCGTGGATGCTCACGAAGTCGATAGGCGTGAGCCAGCGCGAGCGCTGCGAACGCGAAAGCAGTGGCGAGCGCGACGTAGATGACGAAGGCGCTGGCGAGAAACCACGTGAGGACGGTTCCAGCAGTGCTGAGGGCCGCAAGAGAGAGGTATCGGACACTCCAGTCGAGACCAGTCATCGAGTAGCAGTTGGACGGAGCGAGTTTTATTATCGGGGCGCTAAATCCGTCGAGACAGCAGACGAACGGTCGGAGCCCGTGTTCGGCCGAAAGAGAGAGACCGAGTCGGGGACGTGTGGAATTGGCTGACGATGATGATTTCTACTGAGCCAAAAATTATTACTAACATCGTCTTTTAGTAACAAATGTCCCATCGTCGCCGTGGCAGTCGTCGAGTGGGACAGCTGTCATCCCCCTTCTTGTGAGAATCTGCTGCCGGAGACCGAGGCGTGACGACACCACGCAGTAGAGCCGACTCGAGAGGCACCGTACGAAAAGCCGTCGTTCGACGCACGGACTGCAGAGTCACACTACCAGGTACGACGTCGTCGCATCGAACGACTCGAACGTAGCTTACTGTAGCTTCAACCGTGGTTTCGCTAGTTCTCTTCCAATTCAACTGGGTACAGTCGGTGTAGCTTGATTCGGGCATCGTCGGTCGTGAACTGCCAGTCGATGAGCCGGTCAGCCGCGTTGCGGTGCTCCTGCCACGCAGCGACCTCCGACCGGAGGGTCGCTGCGTGATAGATGCGACGGTCAAGACACTGGCGTTTGAGGACGCC